>JANOOI010000291.1:0-4999 GCA_031421235.1 Bdellovibrio sp. | reverse complement strand
TTCGTGGTCCACGTCAAATTGGAAAATCATCCTGGCTGAAAACTTTATTGTCAGATTCTGATCCTGCTGAAAGTTATTATATTTCGTGCGAAAATTTTGAAGATTTTAAAGACCTTACTGAATTTTTAAAAACGATTCCTGAACGTCGGGTTCTATACCTTGATGAAATTAGCTTTGTTAAACAGTGGTGGCGATCAATTAAAAGCATTCTTGATCAAGATTCTAAAATTCGAATTGTAGTAACGGGCTCCCACGCCTTTGATTTAAAAAAAGGAATGGATTTAATGCCAGGTCGTTGGGGCAACGGCGGAGATTTTGAATTATTACCAATGGACTTTTTTGAGTTTCAAAAAATGAGAAAACAAGCTAAGTGGCCGGTCCTTTCATGGGTTGATGAATTACAACTTTATTTTACAGTTGGCGGCTTTCCTATATGTTTAATGGAATCCGGCCCTAACGGCAAAATACCTAAAAAGTCTCACGAAATTTATAAACGCTGGTTATTAGGTGACTTATTAAAAATGGGCAAACAAGAAGTTTACCTGCGAGAAATTATGTCTCAGTTGGCTTTGACGATGGGATCAAAGATTAGCTTACAAAAAGTAGCTCAAAGAACTCAAATTGGATCTCACAATACAGCCCAAGATTATATTGAGCTTTTAGAAACATGCTTCGCGCTGAAAACGCTGTATGAATATGATCTAGAGTTATCTACTCCAAAATTTAGAAAAGATAAAAAATTTTACTTTCGTGATCCGATTATCTATTGGATAGCACTAGAATGGGGAGAAGTGAAAACACCAAAAAATCATTTTGACACACTAGCTGAAATGGTTGCTCATGAACATCTTCATCGTAAATATAAAAAATTTGGCTTTGCTTCAACAAAAAAAGGTGAAATTGACTTCATACTTCCGAAAAAATGGGCGTTAGAGATCAAATGGTCAGAGTTTCCTGGCAATCTTTCACAAGCCTATAAAGATTTAAATATAAAAAATAAAATTGTATGGACAAAAAATAATTTTTTAAAGAACGAACCTAAATAGACTTAATAGTTAAAACGAACACTGATCTCCGAACCGAGACCTTACAAAATCGCGGGCTTCACTAATATTAGCTAAATAATTCTGATCATACAAAACAGCGTACTGAGCAAAAGTCATTTTTTTGATTTTTGCTTTTTTAATCGCTGCTCTGGCTGCTGGCAAAAGTTTCAGATCTGATCTGATCTGCGATAAATTTGCCCATAGATTTAAATCATCAGATGTCACAACCTGGCCAGCTTTCTGACGATTATCTAAGTAGCCATCCAGCAGGCGTAGTGTTCCAGTTTTTCCGCGGTTGTAAGCAAAGTAAACCAGTTGTTCGATGATTTCATCATTAATGATTTCTTGAAGTTGTGGCCGTAGCTGAATCAACTGTTCTTTAAAAAAGATTTGATCACGTAAAGTGTGTAAGTAATGCATCAAAAAACCTCTGTAGGGGTTTTGCGGTAAAGCCATCATCGAACATCTTTTTTCTAAACTGAAGCTATCAAGATCAAGCTTCCCCATCGTACTTGCTATTCGCTGACAGGCGGGATTAGAACTTTCTAAAAGTATTTTTCTAGTTCGATCAATCAGGTTTCTTTCAGTCACGCGGTAAATTCCATTTTTTGTAAACTGGGCAACGCCTGAATCAAATCCAGTTTTATTTATGGCATTAATATGAAAGCCGCTTTCGATCATGATTTGTAAGAATGAATTTTTGGGATCCAAGTTAAAGCAATTTTTAACATCGTGAAATGCATTATAAACTAATTGTGTATAATTTTCTGTTAAGCAAGGCCTAGGTGCACCCATTTCGGGTTTCGCATCTTCATTTTTACAATAAGCAAAAGTGCCTCTGAAGTTTTTTTGTGCAAACTGAATGCATTGAATAGGGATAGATTTATCCCAGTCGTCCGTATGATCTTTCAACAAATCAAATGGCAATTCTTGA
Organism: Bdellovibrio sp.; assembly: GCA_031421235.1. Taxonomy (GTDB): domain Bacteria; phylum Bdellovibrionota; class Bdellovibrionia; order Bdellovibrionales; family Bdellovibrionaceae; genus Pseudobdellovibrio. The sequence goes on along the minus strand of JANOOI010000291.1, from coordinate 3,019 downwards.
ATTTTTTCTTCGATGTACATTTTACTTTTCTGTTGGTTCCGTTCTTGACAGATTTCGTAGTTGGGAAGTTTTTGTGCCAAATTAGGAAGTCTTTTTTGTGAGCTTGTCACTGTAGCAGGTTCGCGTGATTGTTCGCCGGATTTGTGTGTGCAGTGAATCAATGGCAGCATAGCGCATAACAAAAAAATAATAGCTTTCATATTGATTGATTTTCTAATCTTCACTAAACTGCCCTTATGAAAAAAATAAATACCGCTTCGATCATTATAGCACTATTTTCTGGAACTCAAACCTTTGCTGATGCACCACTGGCCCAGACCAACGTCGGGCTTAAAGCGTCCGGTTTAGATGCTGTTTTACAAGCCAGCCTCATTGTACAAATTGTTATGCTGATTTTAATCAGTTTATCTATTTTGTGTTGGGCGATTGCGTGGTCAAAACATCAAGACTTCAATGCAGTTAAAAAAGCTAACGAAATTTTTGATCATGTTTTTTGGAAATCTTCATCTCTTGATGAATTGAACGAAAAAATCGATTCGTTTAAAGGTTCATCACACGCCAGAGTTTTTAAATCGGCCTACATTGAAATGAAAAAACTGGCTGAATCACCAATGCTGAATAAAAATATCAATAACGATTCTGAGCCGCCGTTGTTATCTGGTGTTGATAATTTAGAACGTGCCATGAGAAAAGCGATTGAAAATGAACTATCAAGTTTAGAAACACGTTTAACTGTTTTGGCGTCGACCGGCTCAACAGGGCCTTTCATTGGTTTATTTGGTACAGTTTGGGGAATCATGAATTCATTTCATAAAATTGGTCAGACAGGTTCTGCAAGCCTTGCAGCTGTGGCGCCAGGTATTTCTGAAGCACTTATTGCAACAGCGATTGGCTTAGCTGCAGCTATTCCTGCAGTTATTATTTATAATCATTTTGTTGCGGAAATTAAAAAGGAAGAAACCTTACTTAATAATTTTGCCTCGGACTTTTTAAACATTGTAAAAAGAAATTTCTTCAGAGGTTAATTTATGGGAATGCAGGCCTCAGGATCCCGTAAGTCTAAAGTGGCGATCAGCGAAATTAATGTGACCCCATTCGTAGACGTGATGTTGGTTCTACTAGTTATTTTCATGGTCACTGCTCCGATGATGCAGCAGGGACTTGATGTGGATTTACCCAAAACCTCATCTGCAGGTATTGCTTTAAATGAAGATCCTTTTGTTGTATCAATTGATTCATCAGGGAAAATTAAAATCTCAGATACTGTTGTCATGATGGCTGATTTAAAAACAAAATTAACTGCCATTTTTTCAACTAAAAAAAATAAACAAATTTATATTCAAGCTGATAAAAAAGTTGATTATGGTGTCGTTGCTGAGGTCATGGGCGAAGCCCGTGCCGCAGGAATTTTTAATTTAAGTCTCATCACGATCCCTAAGGACTAAATTGAATTTCAAAAAAGGTATCTATTTTTCATTTTTCGTCCATGTCGCAATCATTTTGTTTATGATTGTTAAAGTGACACTTTTTTCAACGCAAGAAATAAATTTTTCTGAAGCTATTCGCGTGGATATGGTTGGTCTACCTGAAAAATACGATTCAAATAGTTTACCCGAAAAAATTGAAGACCCTGTAAAACCAGATGAAAAAAAATTACCAGAAAAGGTGCCAGAGCAAAAACCTAAAGTTGAAGAAAAGAAAATAGAAAAGAAAATTCCAGACACTATAAAAATTGATAAAGCTAAAAATAAACAAAAAGAAGCTTTAGATAAATTAAAAAAACTATCAGCCATTGAAAAAATAAAACAAGACGTTAAAAACGAAGAAAGTCGTAAGCAAGAAAACGAAAGGCTTATTAAAGGCCAGGTTATTTCTAAAGGCACTGCATTAACGGGATTATCTAAGATTCAATCGAATGAATACTTATCTAGATTAGATCAAAGAATTAAGACTAACTGGCAACTTCCGCAATGGTTAATTGGTAAGCCTTTAAAGACAAAAATACTTTTAAAAATCAAACCCAACGGTGAAATAGCTGATCGACAAATTTATCAAAGTTCTGGAAACCCCACTTACGACGAGTACAGTTTGCTGGCTGTCGACAAATCAGCGCCTTTCCCGGAAGTTCCTGAAAAATTTACTGAAGTTTTCAAAGAAGATGGTGTTATCATAGGGTTTCCAGAATAGGAGTTATCATGAATGTGAAATTTATTTTTTTATTTTTATTAAGCTTTTTAGTCACTAGTTTTACAACTACAACGACGCTGGCCCAGCAAGCTTATATCAAAATCGGTGAAGCTCAGTCTAAAAAAAGTAATTTGGCGTTTCCGCCAATGAATAATTTTAGCGGCACAAAAACAAGTCTGCACGTTTCATTAGCCACAGAAATTTTTAATACAGCTAAAAAAGATTTAGAACTATCTACTTATTTTAATGTGATGTCACAAGCTGCATTTTTAGAAAATACTACGAATTTATCTGTTAAACCAAAATCTAACGATAGTAATGGTTTTGCTTTTGAAACTTGGAAAACCATCGGTGCTGATTTTCTGATTAGATCTTCGATCACCGTCGTTAATAAGGATATGACTGTTGAAATGTTTTTGTACCAAGTAGATCAATCTAAAAATATTATCGGAAAAAAATATCAGGCAAAAACTGATTCAACGGTCAAGGTCGGTCATATTATTGCAAATGATGTCTTAGAAGCATTAACAGGAAAGCGCGGTTCTTTTTTATCTAAAATTATTGCGACCTCTGATCGTTCAGGTCATAAAGAAGTGCTCACCATGAATTGGGATGGGTCAGAACAAAAAGTCATTACTCGGGATCGCAGTGTGGCTATATCGCCGAACTGGTCACCTGACGGAAATAGTATTGTTTATTCAATTTACACACGTCGTATTCGATCACCACAAATGAATTTAACTTTGTTTAAACATAATTTGGACACTGGAAAACGATCAATTATTTCTAATCGAAATGGGTTAAATTCAGGCGGTACGTATTCCCCTGATGG
>JANOOI010000290.1:0-2560 GCA_031421235.1 Bdellovibrio sp. | reverse complement strand
ATCATGTTCATGAAAGCGAACAGTCCCGTTAAAACATTTGTGTTCTTTTAAAACTTTCATAACAAGCTCCTAGTTAGTTAAAACGGTGATTTGAAAAAAAACTATTTGTGATCGAATAAAATCACGGAACGAATACTTTTTCCTTCATGCATATAATCGAACGCAGTGTTGATTTGTTCAAGTGGTAACTGAAATGTAACCATATCATCGATATTAATTTCCCCAGACATGTACTGTTCAACATAACCTGGCAGTTCGCTACGGCCCTTAACACCACCGAAAGCTGACCCTTTCCAGACCCGACCGGTGACTAATTGGAATGGACGAGTTTTAATTTCTTGCCCAGAGCCAGCAACACCAATGACTATTGATTGTCCCCAACCACGGTGGGCGCATTCTAAAGCGGCTCGCATAAGGTCAACGTGGCCAACACATTCAAACGAATAATCCACGCCCCATTCAGTCATTTCAACAATGACCTGCTGAATAGGTTTATCAAATTTTTTGGGATTTAAAAAATCTGTGGCTCCAAATTTTTTAGCCATAGTCCATTTTTCATCGTTGATATCAACAGCGATAATGCGAGACGCACCGGCCATTTTTGCACCTTGAATCACCGATAAACCAATTCCACCTAAACCAAACACAGCTACAGTCGCGCCTTTTTCGACTTTCGCGGTCTTCAACACAGCACCTATTCCAGTTGTCACACCGCAACCTAATAAACATATTTTTTCAAGTGGTGCTTTAGGATTTACTTTAGCTAATGCGATTTCAGGAACCACAGTGTATTCGGCAAAAGTTGAACACCCCATGTAGTGATGAATTAATTTTCCATCTTTTGAAAAGCGCGATGTGCCATCGGGCATAAGCCCTTTGCCTTGGGTCGCACGAATACGAACACATAAATTTGTTTTTCCAGATGTGCAAAATTTGCAAGTGCCGCATTCAGGAGTATAAAGCGGAATAACGTGATCACCGACTTTTAATGTGGTCACACCTTCACCAATAGATTCAACAATGCCGCCACCTTCGTGGCCTAGAATCACAGGAAATAAACCTTCAGGATCGGCACCCGATAATGTAAAAGCGTCTGTATGGCAAACGCCAGTGGCGATAACTTTTACTAAAACTTCACCAGCTTTGGGAGATTCAAGATCAATTTCTTCAATTTTTAAAGGTTGTCCCGGGCCCCAGGCAACAGCAGCTTTTATTTTCATAAATATCCTTTTCTGATCATTTTTGGATCAACGAGTAATTCATGATGCACTTAATTTCGCGAAGACGTTAGTCAAAAAGATGATAGGCTTAATTTTTTAAAAGCTGTTCAGTCAATTTAAAGAGCTAAAACTTTTAAATAAAGTTCAACATGTGATGGTGCTAAAGCATTACCCAGATGACCACCATACGGAAACAAGAAAAGTCGATCGCTAAAGTTTTGGCGAAGCAGGTCAATATCAGAAGGCGTAACAATAAAATCATCAGTGTTTTCAAAAATAAAAACTCTTGTATCATTTTTCAAACTTTTAATTTGTGAATAAAGGCTAGATTCAAAATTAAAATCTTTTGCACGCTCTTCAGGCGAAAGTGAGGCAATAACAATTTTAGCCATGTACTGTGAAAAATTGATAGTTTGGCTTTCTTCGTTGCGTTTATTCAAATTGAATCTTGAATAAGATGATTTAAGAACTCCACGATCAATGATAAACTGAGTTCCAAAAACAATACTTTGAAGACTGAAACGAAATGCGTCTCCGATCAGCCATTGCACATCATTATGATTAATTTGGATTTGCTTCATAAATTTAAAAACAGCCTGAACGGGATCAACGGATGGTGGAGTACTTAGCGCAGCTTCGTAAGTGGCAACACGTATACTGCTTTTGCGTGATTCAGGGATGTTTTTTCCTTGATCAAAAAGATCATCCAATTTTTTCAAACCAAAATCAGGATCCATTGCTGGATTAATCATAACTATTTTTTTAAAAATGGGTTGTGTATGAGTTAAGTCGTATGGCGCAAGGAACCCTGCTAACAAACCACCATAAGAATACCCAACTAAAGAAACATCATTAAATTTCATACCTTGCTTTTTAGCGTAATTTAAAACCCATTTAATCCACGTGTAGTATTCAATTTTATCACGAGGATTGTAACCTGGGGCTGCAGCTTCAGAAATGGCTACAGAATAAATCCATGAAACGGTTCCCGGAAGAACGATAACATTGTAGCCCTTTTTGTAAAATTGCTCGGCCAAAGCAACGCCAACACCTGAATGTCCATCGCCACCAACACCACTTATAATCATAACCAGCGGTGCAGTTTTAGAGTGCTGGAAAGTCGCTAATTTTATAATTAATTTGCGATCAAGAACTTTAATTTCTTTGCGATCTGATCGGTATTGAACAGCCCAAGTTTTCGGTTTGACTTTTGGTGCAGCAAAGGCCGAAAACAGGCATGCAACATAAGCGTTTTTTGTGGGGAAGGGATAATCTTTAGCTGCAATTTCGTGCGCTCTTGAAACTGAATAAGCGAATGAGACAGTTGATATAGCTACTAG
>JANOOI010000289.1:0-5639 GCA_031421235.1 Bdellovibrio sp. | reverse complement strand
AATTAATCACATCTAAACGTTTATTTTGTGAATGAATAACTTCTTCAGCTTTTAAAATTTGTCGTTCTAATTCTTTGATGTCTGAATTTAATCTTTTGGTTTCTTCTTTGTAATTAAATTTTTTAGAATCAGCTTGAGTTTTTATTGGCGCAATTGTTTCAACAACATCGACACGTTGACTAAGAACACCTTTTTCAAGGCTCCAGAGGTATTCATCGTAAGAGCCTTTGTAGACTTCAATTTGGCCGTTGCGCACTTCAAATATTTGATTGGTCACTTGGCGTAAAAACTGCCTGTCATGGCTAACAACAATCACTGTTCCGATAAATTCACTTAAGGCATGAGCTAGTGCGTTCACAGTGTCAAAATCAAGATGATTGGTGGGCTCATCTAATAGCAGCAATGGATTTTTTTGTAACAAGGCTTGGCCCAGAGCTACACGGGTTTTTTCTCCGCCGGATAAAACTTTAATTTTCTTTTTGATGCTGTCGCCAGAAAATAGTAATGATCCCGCCATATTTAAAATATCTTGGGCCATGTTATCTTTGTGGGCTTTTCTTTGTAGCGCATCTAAAACAGTATCATCATTTTGCAATTCATCTGTTAAATGCTGGGCAAAGTAAGAAAAACTAACATTGTAACCTAATTTTTTCTCGCCGCTGATAAGTTCGATTTTATCGGCAATTGATTTTAATAAGGTAGATTTGCCAGCCCCGTTGTAGCCAACAATTCCAACTTTTTGACCACGCTCGACAATCAAATTAACATTTTTTAAAATAATTTTTTCTGGGTTATAACCTAAGTCAGCATTTTGAATCGAAAGAATTTCTTTACCAGTAGCAATGACTTCCGGAAGTTTAATATTCGCCCGCGGGGGTAATTTTTTAATTTCAATTTTTTCCATTCGGTCTAAACTTTTTAAACGGCTTTGTGCTTGGCGGGCTTTGGTGGCTTTTGATCTGAAGCGATCCACGAAATCTTGAATTTGTTTTCTTTTATTTTCAAGTTGGTTCGCTTTAGCTTCCATTAATCTTTGCAGTTCAGCTTTTTGTTCAAAATAATCGTCAATATGGCCGGGGAATTTAACGATGTCTCCGCCTTCGACTTCTAAAGTGTATTCAGTGGTTCGTTTTAAAAATTCACGATCATGTGAAATCAATAAAAAAGCTTGTTTGTGATTTTGTAAGAAATCTTCTAATGTTAGAATGCTTTCAAGATCTAGAAAGTTTGTGGGTTCATCCAAAAGCATTAACTCAGGTTCAAGCCCAATCAAATATAACAACTTCATGCGCATTCTGTAACCACCAGAAAGCGCACTTAACTGCGATTGAAAATGTGATTCGGTTAATCCTAATTTCAGTCCCAGTTGCTTGAGTTCCCAGATGGGTTTGACACAATTATTCTGCAGGTAGTCTTCAGCTTGAATATTCACAGCCCAATCTGATTCTTGCTCTAAATAACCAATGCGTAAGTGATTAGCTTTAGTGATTTCGCCGGTGTCTAATGATTCAAGGCCTACAATGGCTTTGAATAAAGTGGTCTTCCCCGCCCCATTAGGGCCGATCACGCCAACGTGTTCGCCTTCGTTTATTGAAAAACCAGCGTTATCAAATAAAACTTTTGATCCGTATTGTTTAGATGCGTTGTACAGTTGAAGCAGTGTCATTCCTGTGCCATGCTACTTGATATTAGTTTTAATGTAAAAGGGGGATTTATGAAAAAGGTAAATGTTTTTTTTCTCACTCTGTTTTTTGCTTACAAAGTAACAGCCGCACAAAATTTAATTTATTGTATCGAGGGCAGTCCGGCCTCGTTTAATCCACAGCTTGTCAGCGATGGAGTCAGTCTAAACGCCAGTGCTAGAACGATTTTCAATCGTCTTGTGGAATTCAAACCTGGCAGCACTGAAATCATCCCAGGATTAGCTGAATCATGGAAGATTTCTAAAGATAAAAAAACATACACATTTAAACTAAAGAAAAACGTTCCGTTTCATTCAAATGATTTATTCACACCCAAAAGAACAATGACTGCTGATGATGTCATTTACAGCTTTAAAGCCCAGATGAGTACCAAACATCCGCTTTCGATTCCTGCAGCTAACTACGAATATTTCAAAGCCATGGAATTAGAAACTTTAATTTCAGATGTGAAAAAAACAGACGAATACACAGTGGTGTTTGAATTAAAACGCCCAGAGGCTCCGTTCTTAGCTGATTTAGCTATGGATTTCGCCAGTATTCTATCTGCTGAATACGCAGAATTTCTTGTGAGCTCTGGTAAAGGATTAAAAACTTTAGAAACTAAACCTATCGGCACGGGCCCTTTTGTTTTTAAATCTTATCAAAAAGATTCTTCAGTTAAATACACGGCCTTTGATCGTTATTTTAAAGGTAAAGCAAAAATTGATAATTTAATTTTTGTAATCGTCACAGATTCAACTGTTCGTAGTCAGAAAATGAAATCTGGCGAATGTGATGTCATGAGCCAACCTGATCCGCAAGATATCGCTTCATTATCACAAAATAAAGATATCAAAGTGATCAGCACTGAAGGTTTAAATATTGCTTACTTAGCCTTTAATACTGAGAAAAAACCATTTGATAATGTAAAAGTCCGTGAAGCTTTATCATTAGCAATGAATAAAAAATCCTATGTTGATGTTCTTTATAAATCACAAGGCGTGACCGCAAAAAATCCAATTCCACCAACAATGTGGTCTTACAACACTAAAACGGCTGAAGGTGTTGTTGATATAGTCTTAGCTAAAAAATTATTAGCAGAAGCTGGATACCCGAATGGTTTTGAAACTGAAATGTGGACTTTACCAGTCACCAGAGCCTACTTACCTAACGGTAAAAAAATGGGTGAGATGATGCAGGCTGATCTAGCTAAGATTGGTGTGAAAGTTAAATTAGTGACGTTTGATTGGCCTACATATTTACAAAAATCAAAATTAGGTGAACACCAGATGATTCAATTTGGTTGGGTTGGCGATAACGGTGATCCAGATAACTTTATGAATGTGTTACTTGGTTGTGCTGCGATTAAAGCGGGTAGTAACTACGCAAGATGGTGTAACAAAGGTTTTGATGATCTGTTGCAAAAAGCAAAAGAAGAATCAACTCAGTCAAAAAGAACTGTTATGTATAAATCGGCTCAAGAAATCTTTACGAAAGAAAAACCCTGGTTTCCAATAGCACATGCTAAGCAAAACAAAGTCATTTCAAATAAAGTTCAAGGCTACACGGCTAATCCTTTTGGTTATGAACAGTTTGAAAATGTTTCGATAAAATAGGCATGAAACTATTCGGATCTTTTTTAAAGATATTGGGTTATTTTCTATTTATAAGTCTGGTGAGTTTTTCAATCATCAGACTTATACCTGGTGATCCCGTTCAAAATATTATCGGCGAACGTGGGGCTTCAGAAGAACATGTTGCTGAGATCACAAAAAATTTAGGTTTAGATCAGCCGATCTATATTCAATTTTATAAATTTGCAGTGAATGCTTTAACCGGAAATTTCGGTGAATCCATCGTCACTAAACAACCAGTCATGAGCGATTTCAAAGTTCTTTGGCCGGCCACAGTTGAATTAGCCCTGGTGGCGTTGTTGTGGTCATCGATCATCGGTATTCTGCTGGGAACATTAGCGGCTGTAAAAAGAAATTCAATTTGGGATTATGGTTCAGTCAGCTTATCCACTGTGGGTTTTGCTATGCCATTATTTTGGTGGGGATTAATTGTTATCTTCTTTTTTGCAGTGAAATTATCCTTGTTCCCGGTTTCAGGCAGGGTGGATGTGATTTATGATATCCCCTATGTCACAGGATTTTTCTTTATTGATTCACTGTTTTCAGCAGATAAAACAGCTTTTATTTCTAGTTTAAAATATATGGTGTTACCTGCTTTTGTTTTAGGGACCGTGCCGTTAGCATTAATCGTTCGTATCACACGGGCATCGATCATCGATGTGGCCAACGAAGATTACGTCAGAACCGCACGGGCAAAAGGACTACCTTACAAAGTTGTTTTATTTAAACATATTTTTAAAAATGCTTTACCACAAATTATCACATCGATTGGTTTAGCCTTAGGGCAGTTACTAACAGGTGCGATCATGACAGAAACATTATTTTCATGGCCTGGCATGGGAAGATGGTTAGTGAAAAGCATCGAAGCCCGCGATTACCCAGCAGTGCAAGCAGGTGTATTTTATTCGATGGCGATTGTTATCGTCGTTAACTGGCTAACTGATGAATGTGTTAAAATGGTAAACCCTAAAATGCGTGACCAACAAAGGTCATCAACATGAATACAGCAGTGAAAAAAATATTCCGACAAAAAAGTATATTATTCGGAACTATTTTGTTTTCATTTTTCATGATTATGCTTTTAGTGTCTTTTGTGTGGATACCCTACGGTTATGATATTATTTTCGATGGAAAATCTTTAGTTGCACCTAGTGCTGAATTTTTCTTAGGGACTGATGATTTAGGTCGTGATTTATTTTCAAGACTACTTAAAGGATCACAGTTTTCTTTAGGTATTGGATTAGTTGTCGGTGGAATCAGTATTTTCTTTGGTGCTAGTCTTGGCCTTTCGGCAGCTTATTTTGGGCGAAGAATTGATTTCTTTTTTACACAAATTATGAATGCTCTGCAAGCGATGCCCAGCCTTCTGTTAGCCTTATTTGTTGTGGCGATTCTTGGACCAAGTATAACGAACACAATTATTTCAGTGGCATTAGTTTCGATTCCTTCAATGTATCGTTTAGTTAGGTCACAGGCCTTAGTTGAAATGAGTAAAGAATATATTCAATCAGCGAAAGCTTTAGGAGCAAGTGACAAAAGAATTATATTCCGTCATCTATTACCAAATTGTGCGACAGCTGTTCTTGTACAAAGTGCAGTCTGCTGTAGCGAAGCGATTCTAAACACAGCGGCTTTGGGTTTTTTAGGTTTAGGAATCCCAGCACCTTATCCTGAATGGGGAACCATGCTAGCTGATTCAAGAAATTTAATGGAATCAGCCCCGCAATTAATGTGGATTCCAGGGCTGTGTTTATTACTATTGATTTTATCCACTCAATTATTAAGTGATGGATTCAGAGATCAGCTGAAGCGGAAATAAAAAAAGCCAAGATTTCTCTTAGCTTTCGTCGCACATAGTCTAAAGGTGCCAGCCACTCTTAAAGCACCATCGCTTTTTTAAGATTAGCGTCGATCATGTCTAAGAACGGCTCAGTATTTACGTACTGATCTTTCGTCACTTTATCACCGTAGATGCAAACCGCTAAATCTTTTGTCATTTTTCCAGATTCAACTGTTTCAACGCAAACTTTTTCTAAAGTTTTTGCAAACTTGTCTAATGCAGGATTGTTATCAAGTTTTGCTCTGTGTTCTAGACCACGAGTCCAAGCAAAGATTGAAGCGATTGGATTCGTTGAAGTTGGTTGACCTTTTTGATGAGCGCGGAAGTGACGAGTCACTGTTCCGTGAGCTGCTTCAGATTCCATTGTTTTACCATCTGGAGTAATTAATACAGATGTCATCATACCTAATGATCCAAAACCTTGGGCCACTGTATCGGACTGAACGTCGCCGTCGTAGTTTTTACAAGCCCACACAAAATTAC
>JANOOI010000288.1:0-5605 GCA_031421235.1 Bdellovibrio sp. | reverse complement strand
AACCTAAGTTCACAATTTTACCAACAAGATCTGAATTCACTCGGTTTGTGAAATCATCAAGGCTTAAATCAAGATCATCGACAGAGCCATTAATTTTCGTCGCATAGTAATATCTTAAAAATTGGGGATCAAGATGTTTTAAATAAGTTCTAGCATTAATAAATGTGCCTTTAGATTTAGACATTTTTTCGCCGTTCACCATCACATGACCGTGCACAAATATTTTAGTCGGCGATCTAAATCCCGCAGATTTCAAAAGGGCTGGCCAAAACAAAGTATGAAATCGCACGATATCTTTACCGATAAAATGGTAACATTCAGCTTTTGAATCCTGTCCCCAAAATTCAGCAAGGTTTCGGCCAGATTTTTTTAAAAACTGTTCAGCTGTTGATAAGTAACCCATCGGAGCATCAACCCAAACGTAGAAATACTTTTTAGCTGTATCTTTGCCTTCACCAGGAATTTCAAAACCAAAGTAAGGTTCATCGCGTGAAATGTCCCAATCACGTAAATCTTCATTAAACCATTCCATCATTTTTTTACTAATTTCAGGAATTGTATGTTGGGGAAGCCAGTCTGTTAAATACTGCTTAAATTCATTGAGTTTAAAAAACACATGCTCTGATTTCTTTTTAACAGGCGGCGTACCACACAATGAGCACCCTGGATTTTTTAGATCTTGTGGAGAATAAGTCGCGCTACAGATATCGCAAGAATCACCGTATTGATTAGGCGATGAACATTTGGGACACGTGCCTTTTACAAAGCGGTCGGGTAAAAACATTTTATCATGATCACAGTAAAGCTGTTCGATTGATTTATTGTGAACATGATTATTTTTTTTAAGTTCAGCATAAAAAATTTCAGATAATTTTTTATTTTCTTCAGAATGTGTTGATCCATAATGATCAAACTGAATGCTGAAATCTTTAAAGTCTTTCGTGTGCTCTTCAAAGCTTTGCTTGATGTAGTTTTCAGGTTTAATACCTAATTCACGGGCTTTCAACATGATCGGCGTGCCATGGGTATCATCAGCACAGAAAAATAAACATTCATGACCTTGCATTTTTTGAAAACGGGAAAAAATATCAGCTTCTATATGTTCTAGCATATGCCCAATGTGTATTGGCCCATTGGCATAGGGTAGAGCACAGGTCATAATGATTTTTCTTTTTTCAGTTATCATATTCGCTTTCTACACGCATAACGTTGTCGTACAGTTACACTTAACTTTAGTTAAGCTTTACTTTAAACTTGCAGCTGTATTTTATCTAATAAATCAGGATCTGATAAAACACGTTCCCCACCAATGGCAATAGCCGTTAACGGATTTTCCGCAACCACCACTGGAATGCGAACTTCAGATTCAATTTTGGCAGCTAATTCTTTTATCAATGCGCCACCGCCAGCTAAAGTAATTCCAGTTTCAATCACATCAGAAACCAATTCGGGCGGAGTTTTTTCTAAAGCATTTAAAACACCATGGATAATTAATTGAATTGAATCTGATAAAGCCATGCCGATGTCTTCTGAAGTGATCACCATTTTTTTAGTGAAACCATTTTCTAAGTCCTGGCCTTGGATTTCATATTCGATAATATCTTTTTTAGGTAAAGCTGTGCCTAGCTTAACTTTTAGCTCTTCAGCTTGTGATTCAGTAATCACTAATTTTTTAGTTTCTTTAATGTAGCGAATAATATCTTGATCAAATTTGTGTCCGCCCAAACGCAAAGGTTCACAATAAACGATATCTGCTAAAGCAATTACAGCGATTTCTGTTGAGCCGCCACCGATATCTATAATCATGTGACCTTTTGCCGCTTTCACATCAATGCCTGCGCCGATGGCTGCTGCCATGGGTTCATCAATTAAAATCGCTTTTGATGCCCCTGCAGATCTGCAGGCTTCAATAATTGCTTTTTTTTCTACATCTGTTACGCCGTACGGAAGTGAAACCACAACTTTCGGACGAGTTTTATGATGAACTTTAAACGCTTTCATTAAGAAATGTCTAAGCATCACCCGTGAAGCATCAAAGTCTGCAATAACGCCATCTTTAATCGGCTTGATAACAACGATATGGCCAGGACTTTTTTTAAGGATTTCAAGGCCCTCTTGACCGATGCCTAAAATTTTTCTTTTTTTAGGGTCTACACTAGAAACCATCACTTGGCTGGGCTCGTTCAAAATAATGCCTTTGCCAAGACCTGATATCAAAGTGTTTGCTGTACCTAAATCAACATAAAAGTCTGCACCAGCTGTTGTTGAACCAAATAACCAATTAAACATATTTATTCATATTTCTTATAGCCAATAGATTGTTCAAACGGAAAACTAAAATAAACACTGAAACTAGAATACGAATTTTTCAAATTCAAATTAAATTCTGTTCCAAAATGTCTATCCATTTCAGGAAACCATTCAGCACCCACAGTAAATTGGCTTGCAGTATATGATTCAGACTTTGCATTAAAAAAAGTAATCGGAACAGCTACATATGGAATCATATTGCCGTAACGTGTATCTGCTTTTTTGCTAAATAGTGGCGTAATTTGAAAACCTGTTAAGTTTTCATTGTTGCCGCTCTTGTTTTCTTCTCTCGCGTAAATAATTGCAGCTCGTGCTCCCATTGCGGGTTGACGATCTACATCTGGAAATGGAACCCATTTAATTGAGGCCTGCGTGAAGAAATCGGTTTCCCCACCGCCAGCAGTTATACGACCGTCGACATCATCATCCAGATGCGCATCAACGAAAGCGCCAATATTGAATCCGCCGCCGCTTGAAAGAATAGCTTGGGGTGCTACACCAATTTTAAAAAAATTATCAGGAAGAATTTCTGCCGTTTCATTCACCGTCAAAAAAGCATGACTCATGCGTGAAATTAAAAATGCAGTTGCGAAAATAGAAAGGACTTGAGCAATTTTTATAAGTTTTGTTTTTTTCATAATCCTATGGTAACCAGCCAGACTTTAGTTTGACAAGCTTGATAAAAGATTGTCCCATAATATTTATGTCAGTTCATAAAATATCAGCAGTGATTATTACATTAAATGAACAGTTAAATATCGAAAGATGTCTGAAATCACTACGGTGGGCAGATGAAGTTGTGATTTATGATTCTGGATCTGTGGATTTGACAGTCGAAATTGCTGAAAAATTAGGCGCTAAAATTTTTAAAGGGCCTTGGCTTGGTTTTGGGCCAACTAAAAAGAAAGCCACTGAATTAGCGACATATGATTGGATTATTTCAGTCGATGCTGATGAAGAAATTTCTGATGAACTCAGTCATGAAATTAAAAAAACAATTGAAAAATCAAGTTCACAGATGGCATTTAAAATCCCCAGATTGTCGTTTTATATGGGGCGCTGGATTAAATACGGTGGTTGGTATCCTGATGCCCAGTTACGACTTTTTAACAGAAAAAATTACCAATGGAATATGTCTGCAATTCATGAAAAAGTTGAACCTATAAATCAGATTCAACTTATTCAGCAACTTAAAAACAATATGCATCACTACGTTTTTGAAAACATTGCAGATCAAGTTGGTACAAACAATAAATATTCAAGTTTACAAGCTTCAGAAATGTATAAAAATAATAAATCATTTAATTACTTTCATTTTTTTACAAAACCCTATGTTAAGTTTTTAGAATGCTATTTTTTAAAACGTGGTTTTCTAGACGGGTGGGCTGGATATGTCATTGCCAGGAATGCGGCGTATTCAGTTTATTTAAAATGGATCAAGCTTAAAGAATGGGAACAATAATGGCTTTTTTTAGTTTAGTCATAACTTTATTTTTCATGCAGACAGCTTGGGCTGATCGTGCTGTTGTTGATAGCTTTTCAGGTAAGCCAACTGGCTTATACATTGAAAATAAAGAAGTTGTTCAGATAAGAAAAAATCAACAATTTGAAAAAGGCTTTGTTCTAAAGACAGCAGCAACTGATTTAGTGAAATTAAAAATGGGCCAGGAATTTTATATTACAATTTTTCCGGATTCAGAAATGAAAGTCCTAGGATTTGAATTAGAAAACAATGGTTATGATATTCATGAAGTCATTTTTGTGCGCGGCCAGTTTTTAGTTAAAAATGATTCCAAGCTTGATCAAGAGCTGCAAATTAAATACACGTCTGATTTTTTCAATTGGGTCAGCACTGAAAAAAGTATTATAAAAAACTTCTATGTCGATCTGAATCTGCAAACGGGCAAAGCAGCGTTTTGTGCGGGTGAAGTTGAAATGAAGATACAGTTATTTAATCATGAAATTCAACATATCCTAAAGCCATACGAAGGTATTCACTTTTATGGGGTGAGTGAAAACGGAAGTCTTGTTTTTGATCACTTACTAGAAGGTCGAAAATCACCCCAAGGAAAATGGCAAGAAAAGTATAAATGTGATTTTAGTCAGATTCTGAAAAAGGCTCAAACTCTTGAAAAGAAACAACAGGTGTTAGTCCAAAAAATTATTCAAACAAAAAAGAAGTTTCTTAAAAAACAAAAAGAAGAATACGATAAATCCCTTTGTCATAGACCCAACGGGCAACTGAATCAGTGCCTGTGGAAGACTGAAAAATCAGATTGTGTAAGATATCGTTGTAATGGCGAAGGTCAGTGGGCTGAAAGATTTGCGCTGCCGACGTCTCAGAAAAAGACATGTATTGAGCGTGCATCCTTAAAAACGACGGTCGCAAATTGTGATTATTAATTCGCCCTGTTAGCCTTTTACGTCACAGACAGCCGAAATCAAACCCATCCCATCTGAAATCAAATCTCATCATGAGACAACGTTCAAAAATGACAAAACATTTTAAGTAGTTAGCTTCAAGGCTAGCATTTTTAAAATTAGGCACAAAGATTGTAATAACTATTTATAAGAGAACCTGATTTAAATGGCTCTTTGAGGATGGTTATATGAAAGCAACAAAACTATTAACAATCGCATTAGCACTTTCGGTGATCTCAGCTGGATGTTCTAAATCGAACTCAACGAATTCACAACTTGTGAATACACCTGTTAACCCAGGCGTAGTTCCAGGTGCTGTTATCGTCGATCCGACGGCGCCAACAACTGGCAGTGCAACATTTTATGGTGGTTCAACATCGACATTTAATCCGGTTAGTTTACAAACTATGAATAAGTATGTAGCGACTCATCCATTAAATAATCCAACTAACTTTAGAATCAATGTGAACTTAGCTTCAGTTGGAAGCGGTCGTTACGGCGGAACAATTTCAATATCTTATTTAGATAACGGAATCCAGTATAACGGTGAATTTAAAGCTGGTTTAGGTCGCAACCAATCGATGAAAGGTATGTACGACAACAACACTTTAGAATCAGAATATAACTACTGGTTTAATTTTGAAAATAAATTGATCTTTACAGGATTCTTTGAAGATCAATATGGTGCAATTACGATTTCTTTAGAGCCAATGACAACAACACCAACTAGCGGTAACGATGCTGAACCTAATTTAACGGGCCCTTACAGAGGAACAGTATATTTTAAGAATTTCTCAGTCACTGGCGCAGGTCATTCACCATACAGAGCTTGTTGGTTTACTTACATTGGCCCTTACGATTGTAGATCGAACGT
>JANOOI010000287.1:0-3781 GCA_031421235.1 Bdellovibrio sp. | reverse complement strand
CTGTGTTCTCCACCGTGCTTCAAAGACTGTGGGCCTGATGCCAGTTGAAACTGCGTTTGAATACTTTTTAAACTTCGTGGATTTAAGGCTTTCTGTGCGCTTGCGTTTTTATAAGTTTTAGTTTGTTTTTTCATGTGACCGATACCCCCCAGAAGATATACCTGGGAGAAATGCAAAACGAAGACGCTAGCAAAAAGCGATATGGCGTGTGTAAGTTGGTGGTGTGATTCGGATTACGGACTTATGACTTTTCTTAAGACCAAAGAGCAGAAATGATGATCGTACTGGACTTCAGTCTAATATAAAATGGGTTCAAATTTTAAAAAATCTACATATTCTTTTGATAGTGTCCTCAAATACCCTTTATTTGTTTTAGAGCTAACCTCAGGTATTCTTTATCACTTTTAAAACTAATTTAGTTAATTCTTTTCGCTATTAAAACTAATTTCAGTTAACTCCGAGCACTATTAAACCGATGAATAATCAATGAGAATACTACTTTGCATGTCGCTACTAGCTTTATCAATTATTACGTTTTCTAGAACTGCGTTCGGCCAAAGTAGTATTTCGAAAAAAGAATCAACTTCGAATAAACAATCAGCCTCAGGCAAAAAGTCAATTTCGAAAAAACAATCTGCTTCAGGTGTGATTACTAAATCAAATTCAAACGACAAATCAAATTCAGGCGAGCTATCTAATTCTAATTCTAATTCTAATTCTGATGCCGATCCTCTTTATGAAATGATGAATGAAGCTGAACAAAAAGAGATCGAAAATGCAAATCAAACTGGTATTCCGATTTCACAATCAAGTCTTAAGGCATTGGTTGAACAACCTATTCCCAAAAAAACACCTGATGACAAATTAAAAATCGGAACAAAAGTTTTCTTAGGAAATTTAGAAGATGCTAAAGATGTCAAAACAGTTTATTCAAAACCTGGATTTGATTGGGTGAGTTGCACTAGAAAACTGGATGAGAAAACAGGTAAAGATTATTGTGAAGAAGCCACAGGCTGGCCAAATCAAGATGCTGAAATGGAAATTATTGACAGACCGGAAACACGAGTCGTAACTGATCCATTCACCGGAGAGCTCACAGAAGAAGTTTATCATCAAATTAAATTCAATTATACGGCGACGACAAGAGAAGGCTTAGTTATTCCAACAAGTGGAACTGGCTACTTAGCTGAATCATTTTTAACAACTCAAAAATTCAAGCCTGTTTATGGTGTGAATTTAAAAGACATACAAGACGAGATTGCAAATGAAACCACAAAAGACTCGAAAGTTGATGATGCTAAAATTAGCGATCTGGAAAATAAGAAAAATAAAGATTCCAAATCGAGTGATTTAAAAAAATCTGATCGAAAGAAGTTGTTAGAAACTGAGAATATCGAAAATCCCGCATCGACAATTACTTATAAGGATCTTAAAGGAAATTTCTGTGAAGATCCAAAAGCAAAAGTTCTTAAAGTCGCGCCTGAAGTACAAATTGTTAAAAAAATAATTGTGAAAGAGAAAGTAGATTTTTTAGTTCAAACAAATATAATTTATGATTCTATTGGCCAGTGTGTGACAAAACCACCTACGAAGGCACTGACAAAATTTCCTAAAGGAAATATTTTTGATAGCTTGGTTATGACTGATATTATTAAAACCAGTCACAAGTTAAACATAACTGGCGAAGATGATAAACCCGTCACCACTGATAATTTGATTAATATAGATGCCATGGCCAGAACTTTATATGGTGAAATGGGCCAGTGCTTTAATAAAGGGATGCAGTACCCCATGTCTGTGGCCCGAATTATAGTGAACAGATCTGAAAATCCAGTATACAGAGATCTTTTTATTAAAGGTGAGCATGCAGATGGTAAACCTGATCTAGCTATGACGGCAACAACACCAAGCCAATTTAACAATTGGATGAAAAAAAATAAGAACTCTAGGAATGGTCCACTACACCACAGTTTGTGTCCCCCGAAAACAGTTAATGAACCTTTTTGGAACGGGAACAAAGCTTCAAACAGTGATGTCGAAGTTTGGCGAA
The DNA here is from genome assembly GCA_031421235.1 of Bdellovibrio sp. Lineage (GTDB taxonomy): Bacteria > Bdellovibrionota > Bdellovibrionia > Bdellovibrionales > Bdellovibrionaceae > Pseudobdellovibrio. The sequence goes on along the minus strand of JANOOI010000287.1, from coordinate 1,731 downwards.
ATGCGGTCAGGATTGCGACGGAAGCAGTTGTTTATCCTAAAAGATTTAAAGAAAGAACAAAAGATTTAAAAGATGTTTATTTCTACACATCTGGTCTGGGGAAATTTTATAATTCCACGTTAATAAAAAATAAAGAAATTGGCGATCGCCCAATTGACAACACACGCTGTATTGAGCTTTGGACTTTTCCTACTGCGAAAACAAAAAATAGTTACAAGAAAAGAATTCCTGCATCAAAGAAGAAAAAATCTAAAAAGAAATAGTTTTTAGAAATATGGCTTTGATTTTACTAAATAGAATAATTAATACTGAACTAAGCTTTTGATAGGTTCATTTTTAAATGTCATTTTATTCAAAAAAGTTAAATTAATTAAAACCAGAATATCTTGCACTTGATACCCCGCTTTTTCACAAAGACTGATTGAAGCCTTCAGAGTCCCGCCTGTGGCTAAAACATCATCGCAGATGATCACTTTAAAGGGCTTTTTTGAAGGCGCGATTTCAAGTGTGGCTTTACCATATTCAAGATCATAGCTTTCTTGCAGCACTGGTGGCGGTAGTTTACCCGCTTTGCGTAACGGTAAAAAACCTTTATTAAAATGAGCTGCTAGAAGACTTGCAAAAATAAATCCACGGGATTCAATACCCACAAATAAATCCACATCATTTAAATTAATCATTTTTCCGAAGTCAGCAGTCATTGTTTTTAAGGCTTCAGCGTCTTGCAAAAGTGGCGTCACATCACGAAATAAAACACCTTTAATAGGAAAATCAGGTACATCACGGATTAAATCTTTATAGTTTTTCATACTGCCTTTACTGAAAGTCAAAATGTTTACTAAAACATTTTTTTGCGTTGGCTAGATGGTAAGATTCGTAAAATTTCACGATATTTAGCCACTGTTCTGCGGGCAATATCTACACCATCTTTTTTAAGTAGATCAACTAATTTTTGATCTGAAAGTGGTTTTTTCTGATCTTCTTTAGAAACAAGTTCTTTGATTTTTAATTTAACAGCTTCAGAAGCCAAAGAGTCCCCGCCATCAGATGAAGCAATACCTGAATTGAAAAAATATTTTAATTCAAATATACCTTGCGGAGTATGCATATATTTAGATGTTGTTACACGACTTACAGTTGATTCATGCATTCCAATATCTGCTGCAATATCACGTAGAATCATTGGTTTAAGAAATGCAGTGCCTTTATCAAAAAATTCTCTTTGATGTTTAACAATACTGTCAGACACTTTAAAAATTGTTCTTTGACGTTGATGAATTGATTTAATCAACCACACAGCTGATTTTAGTTTTTCCGAAATAAAATCAGCTGCTTTACGATCGCCCGTTGGTGTGTTGCCACCTTTAAGCATGTTTCTGTAGTAATTTGAAATTTTAAGTTTAGGTAATCCATCTTCGTTTAATGAAACTGAATAATCATCGCCGACTTTATAAACATACACATCTGGTGTGACGTAATGCGTGTCATTTCCTGAATAGGCCCGGCCTGGTTTAGGATCCATAGCGTAAATAATTTTACACATATCGATGACTTCTTCCATGGGCTTATTTAATGTCTTTGCAATAGCTTCGTAATTTTTTTTCTCTAAATCTTTAAGATGATTATTAATCAATAAAACTAAATCTGTCGTGTCTTCTTGTAGATGCTTTGCTTGAATAATTAAACATTCTTTAAGATCACGTGCTCCTACACCAGGGGGATCGAATTCAT
>JANOOI010000286.1:0-2585 GCA_031421235.1 Bdellovibrio sp. | reverse complement strand
GATTAATCAGCAGTCGATTTCAAAATTATGTTGTAGCTGCGGATCTAACAGAAATTATGGGTCAAAGTTTTATCAATCGTTTAAAGTCAGGTGATTTCGTTGTCATTAAAGGTTCACGGGGCGCAAAAACAGAACGCTTCGTCGAGCTTTGCGACCCTCGTGATTGGGTCAGTGGTTATTAGTAACAAATTACTTCTAAAATCATTTCTTTTTTTAAGAGATCTAACATCAGCTCATAATCTTTATTTTCATAATTCAATGTCATTTTTTTAAATGCCGTGCTTTGTTTATCATCAGTCATAGAAATATTTAAAAAACCATCATGATCTGTTGTGGCTTCGCCTGTGTGGTTATGACCTTGGACTTTCCAATCAATCCTTTTGAAACTCAATGGTTTAGTCAAAAAATTATTTTCAGCGCTTGAACAAAAAATTTGTGCTCTAATTTTATGTGTGTAACGGTTGTTTTCGACACCAATGTGCAAAACAGAGTTAAGCGATCCTATGCTGTTTGAAGAACTCAGTCTGTCTTCAATTGTATAACTGTAGTTGCTAGTTTTATTATCAAAATTATTTCTGAAGTTTTGGCTTTTTTGTGAGTCTTTAATATGAGTTTTGATTTGGTCACTGTATTCAGGGTTCTGATTAGTTAGGTTTTCAACTGTATCGTCTTTATAGTTTTGGTTGTATACGCAAGAATGAAGAGCAAAAATTAGTGATAATTGAAAAATTGTTATTTTAGGCATTATAGATTATTTGATTAGTTTTTAATTTAATTCAAGTCGTCTAGCAAAAATGCAAAGCTCATTAGAATCATTTCTACTAAATACCGAATGGCCTATATCAAAATCATTTGAAACGATGGCGCTAAATTTAGTTGAATAGTACATATTTAAAATCATTGCATCTGAGCTGGATAAACCTTCAAAGCTCATTAAATCTATGACTTTGTCCCAGCTTGGTGGGTTTAACATATAATTATTTTTATCTGTATACCGTAAACTTAAAAAATTAAATCCAAATTGTTCAACAGTTTTATTCCAGACATCATGCAAGGTCCTATTGATCAACTCAGCACAAAACTCAGTCCAAAGGTTTCCAGAAGATTTAGTTTCTTTGATCATTAATTGTTTGAAAGCCTTTATTTCGGCATCGCTCAAACGAAGTGGGTCTCTGTTGTCCTTTTCTCTTTTTTGTTGATTAGATCTTATCGAGGCCAATTTTTTTGCTAGCTCGATTGGCAATATAGCTAGTTTTGTTGCAGATTCAAAACTCAACAAAGCTTCTGTGAAAATAATCCTTCTCTGTATTTCTAAAAATTCTGACTTTACGCTGATATTACAAAACAAAGGAATTTGATCTTCAGTTAAATTATTAAAAAAATCATTTGTAGAATCAAAGTATTTATCAAAATCATAAGTTAAAGAGATTAAAATGTTAGTATCTAAGACAATACCATCTTTGACATTTGGTCTTTGATTTATGAGTGTTTTAATTTCGCTGTATTCCCAAAGTAACTTCATCTAGGCCTCAGCGTCCCGCGTTTTAGCAACTTTCTTTTGGCGTTTTTTTTCATCTTCGCTTATTTCTTCTAAAATTTTTAAAAGCTTATCCGATAAAGGTTGTTTTCGTATTTCTGATATAATTTTAGCAATTCTGCGACCAGCACCTTTTTTGTAATTCAATTGTATATATTCAGACATGACGGTCTCCTTTTTTCAATTAGTTTAACATCAGTTTAGCTTTTGCAACATATTGAAATCTTTAGACTTTTGTGAATGCACTTAAGAAGCCTGGCTGAAATGGCGTTATAAGTTATAATAGGTGGAAAGCGAGTTCAGTATTCGGAATTTTCGATTTTGCATTAGCTGCCAAAATTTTGTTAAATTAAATCCGAAATTTTAAAGTATTTTTGACCAAATAGAAATTCAGTTTCACCAGAAACTGGCTGAATATAGTTTTGTAAATTAAATATATTGAGAAGCTGCTGATGTTCCGAAGGGATAGGCAGTATAATTTTTTTAACAAAAGCAGCCGCTGTTGAAAAAGCGCTGACTTCTGCGATTTCAATCAGTGACGGAAATCCAGATTTAAACAACCAGGCAACGCGAATATCTTTAATTGTTTCTTGGCTGTTTGCGTGCAACTGCCAACCCATGTCAGTCATTTGTTTGATAGAGATTTCTAAATCAATTACGTCAATGGCGATATGATGAAGGCTTGGGCCGCGTTTATTTAAAGCTTTTTGGTAAGGGCCTTCTTTTGTTGGCTGCATCAGTAGTAAAGATGCAGACTTGTCAGATTCAATATAAATTTCTTTTGTGCCTTCGGCTTCAAAAAAACTGATTTGACCTATTTGAAAACCGTACTCTTTAAGTTTATTTGCCGTACGCTCAACATCAGGCAAAACAAGAGCGATATGATTGATGTGATTTTCAGTATTAATAAACTTTTCTCAAATCACAGCTGTATTTACCGGGGCTGTAATTAAAAAGTCTTTGTTTTTTAAGAGCAATAAAGTCTTTGTCTTTATTGCTTTCCGAAGCGTAAGGAAAAATGGCGATGCCCCCGCGTGGAGTAAATTCA
>JANOOI010000285.1:0-7057 GCA_031421235.1 Bdellovibrio sp. | reverse complement strand
CATAACTTAATGAGCTGGCTAGAAAAAATTGTAGAAAAAATAAATGAAGCGACCGAATCATGACTTCACCTCAGATGTTTTTTTTGCAACTCTAACAACTCTGAACATGCCAAGTTCCATATGAATAAGCATATGACAATGTAAAGCCCAATCACCCAAGGCATCAGCTGAGATGACTACAGATAAGCGTTCGGCCGGTTTTACGATCACTGTATGTTTTCTAGGTAAAAAAGATCCAGCACCATTTTCTAAATACATCCACATACCATGAAGATGCATCGGATGTTCCATCATCGTATCATTCACAAATGTAAGACGCAGGCGTTCACCAAAATGAAACGGAATCGGTTCACTGGCTTCAGAATATTTTTTTCCATCAATTGACCACATGTAGCGTTCCATGTTTCCGGTCAGATGCAGTTCAATGTCTCGTGTGGGTGTTCTTTGATCTTCAAATGGCTTGATCGCTTTAAGATCAGTATAAACAAGCACTCGTCCAGAACTATTTTCTAATCCTGTTCCGGGTTCGTGAAGTCGACTTTTTGTTTCCATCGGTACTGCGGAATTTCCTGATCCATGGGTATCTGGTCCGTGGGCTATTCCTGATTTCATGTTTGTCATATTCATATCCGCATGTTCAGACATATTTGCCATCGACATACCCATATCATCCATTGAACGGATCGGACGCTTCCTGCGTTCTGGAATTGAAGCTTTAACTCCTGCTTTGGTCGCAAGTGTACCAACAGCAAATCCGCTTCGATCAATAGTTTCTGCAAAAATGGCATAAGGTCCATCATTTTTTGGTTCTATGATAACATCATAAGTTTCTCCGTTACCAATCCTCAGTTCATCAACTAAAACGGGCTGAATATTTTGTCCGTCTGCTTGAACGACTGTCATTTTTAAACCGGGGATACGAACATCAAAGATTGTCATGGCACCTGCATCAATGAATCGCAACCGGATACGTTCACCTTTACGAAATAGTCCTGTCCAATTTCCTTCACCGGAAATTCCATTCATCAAATAATGGTACGTAGCCCCGGTCACATCAGAGATATCAGTGGGATCCATGCGCATTTTTTGCCACTGCATGCGTTCTGAAAAAGTATTTAAAAATCCTTGAGCTTTCACATCTTTGACGAAGTCCGAAGCCGTGCGTTTTTGATAATTAAAATAAGTACTTTGTTTTTTCAGTTTCCCGATGACTGTCATGGGATCTGTGAAACTCCAGTCTGATAAGACAACGACGAATTCGCGATCATAGATAACGGGATCTGATTTTGCTGGGTCAATAATAATTGGCCCATACATTCCCTCAAGCTCTTGCCCACCGGAATGACTGTGATACCAATAGGTTCCATTTTGTTTTACTGGAAAACGATACGTGAAAGTTTCACCAGGCTTAATTCCAAAAAAACTTACACCAGGAACGCCGTCCATCTCTGGCGGAACTAGTATTCCATGCCAGTGAATCGAAGTGGCTTCTTGAAGTTTATTTGTAACACGAATTACAGCGTCTTCTCCTTCACGAAAACGCAAAAGCGGGCCGGGAACAGTGCCGTTGATTGTAACAGCTGAACCAGTCTTGCCGTTAACAACAAACGGAGTCCGTTCAATAATCAGATCAATAACATTGGTTCCATTTGATTGTTTACTTTTATTAACTTCACCCAACGCATAATTCGGAAGTAGATGAGTTAATCCAGCCAGTAGAGCTAAATCCCATGTATCACCAAAAAAATCGCGTCTTGTAACTGGATCTTTTTTCATCTTGTCAGTTTCATCTTGTCAGTGGATTAAGCTGAGCTTTTTGAATTGTTCTATTTTTAATTCTATTCAACTGTCGTTCAGCAATTTGACCAAGGAAAAAAGAATGAATAAACGACCACAGTATCCCCACTGCAAAAGTGTAGACGGCACCCAAAGTTAATACAGAAATAAAATCTCCGAAACCAAAGTTAGTTCCTGATTGCGCCATTTGGTTAAAGCTCATGCCGTGAAAAAGCTTACTGGTTGCAGTCACCATAGCCGCGGGCGCAGCCCAGAATATGAATGCACAAAGCGAATAAAAAATAGCCCATGTAGCGCTAAAACTTAATCCATCAACAAACGGATGCCCAGGTACTTTCAAATGTGTAGTTTGAGCTGTGACATTCTGATATATCTCATTTTCATCGCTTCTAAGCTGAGCAGTGATTTTATTGTATTCGACTTCTGTAATTTCTCCTTTAGCAAACCTGCGCTTTAGAATTGAATTAGGATCAAGACTATTTACATTAATTCGTTCAGGCACATTAAAGCCGAACATTGACAACATGATAAAAATCCAAAAGGCCCACCAGAAAAGATGCATTCCCCAAAACAGACCATACTCAACAACTGTGTTCATAATTCCCCTTTTAAAATGTTTAAGACTTATAAAAATAGTTTAGCAAAAGAACGCTGCTTATTTATCTGCAGAGTGATCCATATTCATGTTTTTCATTTTTTTATGATTCATTTTTCCGTGGTTCATCTTGCCTTTCATGCCATCCATCAGCGGACAAGAGCCTGTCTCTTTTGCTACAGGACAGTCCTTCATGATTTCTTTGTGACAATCATCCATCGACTTGTCTGTTTTCATGCAATCAGCCATTTTCTGATACATGTCGGCCATATTTTTCTTCATTTCAGGTGATTGTTCAGTTTGCATTTGGCTAGTTACTGCCTTATTTTTTGTTTGAGCCATCACAACGGTTGACAGAGATAATGACAGAATCAAAGCTATAGCCGCAGATTTGTGAAATTTTGGAAACATATAAAAACCATCCATTTGTAAGTTTAAGGTTAAAGATCTTAACTTTTATTTAGATAGCAAATAAACAGCCAAGATCATGGCGTTTGACTTGCATCTGAGATTGCTAAAAATCCACAGTGAGTAAAAATGTCCCGAGAATCATGGATTTTTACCCATTAAGAATTTCATTTAATGATTGGTTAGTTTTAGAACGGAAATAAAATTCCAACTAGGGCCATTGTTATCATAGTTAAATTTTCAAATATCGTGATATTTGAAAGGGGTAAGTTGAAGCCAGCGCCCAGACATGCACACTGGAACTGATTATCGCTCTTAATTTTTTTATAAACGCCGTAACTGGTTATGGTCAAAACTAAAATTGTCATTATGTTAGCAATTAGCAAAAACTTGTCAGCAATAAACAAAAAACCCAGAGTCAATTCAATGAATGGGTAAATTAGCCCGTAAGGTTTCCATTTGTGAGCTAATGGATCGTAATTAGAAAATGCAGTGGCAAATGATTTTAAATCCAAAAATTTAAAAAAAGACAAACCAATGAAAAAACCAGCCATCAGGTGATTCATGAATAGGTGAGCCGAAAAGTTTCCTTGGCTAACTTGATAAGCTACGCTAAAAATAAAAATATACGCGAATACGATAATAAGTGGTTTGTAGGTTTGGATAAATGTTTTTTCTTGGTGTAGATCATTACTTATACTTACATCGTCGTAGAAATCTGCTTTGTACTTAGGTAGATCAGCGATAGCATTTTGAATTTCTTTAATTAAAATAGCGCGGTCTGCGATTACGTCAACTTTTTTTTCAGGAAGACTTATATTCACATTTGTAACACCAGGTAATGCTTTCAAACGTTTTGTAATTGTGTCTACACAAGAACTGCATGTCATACCATCGATTTTGTAAGTATAAGTTGTCATCATATTTTCTGGGATTAGTGGTTGCTGTGGTCTTCGGTTTTCATGTCAGTACTTGTCTTAGCTAAAACCAGTGGCAGTTCATATACAGCCTCTGCACCTTTAACTGTATCTCTGACGGCTACGATTGTTAACGTACCTTTTGTAAGATCAGATTTTTTAGTATCACAAATAAAATGATCTCTTTTAGTTGTGCACTTAAGTTCTTTTTTTGTCTCACTATTGATAGCAGCAGTAAGTTTTGAATTTTTAATAGTTGGGCTTTTGAAATTAATATCAATTAAGTAAATTTTTATTCTTCCATCTTTTTCAGGTACAACTTCAGTATGAAATACTCCAGGCATTTTTAAATAGCCACCGTTTGGACCGAACTTATCTTCACCGTGCCCAAACGACCTAATGGAAACAGTCATTAAAATAAAAGTTAAAGCTAATAAGGGTTTCATATATAATCCTATCTGTAGTTGTTAAGTTGAACTTGAACTAGCTCAAGTTCTTTTTGAATTTCTATTTTTTTCTTTTTTGAATCAAAATACCGTTCTGTGGCCCCAACTAAATCTGGAGAGTTTTTAACTCCACGCTTATATTCAGACAAAGTTAAGTTATAATATTTTTCAGCAATTAAGATTTTTTGATCAATTATTTGATATAACTCGACCAGTTCTGTCATGCGTGCTTTGTGCTGCTCAAATTCTGATTTAATATTTAAGATAACCTGATTCTTGGCGTGCGCTTTAGAGGCTAAAGACGCCACAGCTGATTTTCGTTTGTGATACGTTTCTAATCCAGAAAAAAGTGGTATTGTTATTAACAGTGAAACTTCTGATTCGTTGTATTTCATTTCATCTTCGATGGGGGTTAATCTTCCGAATGCATAGTTTAAATCAATCTTTGGCAAGAATTCTGAACCGACAGAAGTTTTCTCAGATTCTGCAATGTGTTCCTCAATTTTTGCTTTACGAACTAATGGATGATTCTCATATGAAGATAAATTGACTGCTTTGTCTAAACTGCCTGTTGTGGCAAAGCCAAGGCCTTCTATTTCTTTATCTAGAATTTCTTCACTAAACAGGGCATTCAACTTTTGGTGAATGATTTCGTGTTCGCGCAAAATGTTGCGTTTTTGAATTTTAATTTCGCTTTCACGTAAATCGAATTCGTAATTGTCGACTTGACTTGTTAGACCAGCGCTAACTTTACGGCTTGCCATTTGTTTTTGTGTTTGTGTGATTTTAAATTCTTCATCCAGAATTTTTTCAAGCTGGTGTATGCCTATCATCGACGTTAAAATTTCAGCTAGATCTTCTTTTGCATTACGAAGCTGAAGTTCATAATTAATTCGCGACAGCTCAAGATTTTGCGTTTGTATATTAAAGTTTGCACGATCTTTAAAACCAGAAAAAAGATTAGCTGAACCTTGTAGGTATCCAACTTGGCCTTTATCATTATCATCATCAGTTTTTATTCTAGCCAGCCCTCCAACTGCATTCAAGCTAGGTAAAAAAGGCGAATAAGTTGATTTTCTTAAGCTATCTTGTGCTGTCATATCCTGTTGTAATGATTTAAGTTCTTGGTTTGAAGAAACCAACCGGGCTTCTAATTCAGCACGTGTCTGGGCATGAGTCGTTGCAACAACGCCTGACAAGATGACTACTAAAATGATGTTTGCTTTTCGCAAAAAATGCATACGAAAATCTTCCTATTTTTCAACTTGGAATTTGAAAGTGTCTTTTTTACCTTTAAATTCTGCGAAGACAATAACTTCGATACGGTAAGCCGTTTTAAAATCAATTGTTGCAATAAAAGCCCCATTTTTAATTTCGATTTTTAAATTTTCTGACTTACCTTTAGGAAGCTTACTAGTGCCTGTTAATTTAACTTCTGTTGCGGTTAGGTCTATGCCTTCGTGATTTGCAGGGTATAGTTTTAACTCATTACCTAATACGACAAATTCAAGATTAATTTCTTTACCGGCCTTTACATTGCCGCCGTGGTTAGCCTTCAAAGAACCTGGTGTACTATCGTGTCCTTCGTGTGAAAAGGCATTTAAAGCACCTAATAAAAATATTGATAATATCATTTTTTTAAACATTTTTTTCTCCTTCAAATAAGTTAATTTCATTCGCTCTTTTAATACTTTTTTCCGCAGATTTCTTTCCGAAGTGAAAAAACACCGTAGGAGTTACAAAAATATCTAATAGGGTAGAACTGATCAGCCCACCCACAATAACTATAGCCACTGGGTGAAGAATTTCTTTTCCAGGCTCACCACCAGCAAAGACAAGCGGCATCAATCCAAGAATCGCAGTTAAAGCAGTCATCAATACGGGAACAAGTCTTTCAAGTGATCCACGTATAACCATTTCTTCCGTGAATTTTTCGCCCTCGTGTTTTAAAAGATGTAAGTAATGCGAAATCATCATAATACCGTTTCGTGAAGCAATTCCGCATAGAGTGACAAAGGCCACAAGGCTTGCAATTGAAATCGTTTTATTTGTTAAGTAAATTCCAACAATGCCTCCGATAAAGGCCATCGGAATGTTTAGCATGACTTGAATTGAAATAAACGTCGATTTAAAATGCGCGTATAAAACTAAAAATATCCCGGCTAAGGCAAGTAATCCTAAAACAATCATTAAGCGTGCAGCTTTTTGTTGGCTTTCGAACTGTCCGCCGTATGTTATAAAATAAGACTCTGGAAGTTCAACATTTTGCTTTATCTTAGATTGAATCTCTTTAACTAAGCTGTCTAGATCCCGTCCCGATGAATTAGCAAGAACGACAATTCTTCTTTGTGCGTTTTCACGGTTGATAATATTAGGGCCAGTGGATTCGTAAACATCAGCCACTTTTTCAACGGTGATTTTTGTGCCATCAGGCATGGTTTTGATAGCAGTTGATTTAATCAGTTCAAGATCAGTTCTAGATTTTTCATCAAATCGCATCATCAGATCAATATTTTTTTGACCTTCTAAAATTTGACCTACAACTTCACCTTGTAAAGCTTTTTCCATTAAAGCAGATAATTCCCCAACAACTATTCCGTATTTAAGCGCTTCGTCACGTAGAAGTTGAATTTTTACTTGCGGAATCAGCACCTGCTGTTCTATTTGAAGATCAGTCAATCCATTTGTTCCTTCTAAGGCTTTAAAAATTTCAGCAGACTTTGAACGTAAGACTGTCAGATCAGGACCAAAAACTTTTATAGCAATTTGCGCGCGAACTCCGGATAATAAATGATCCAAGCGGTGGGAAATCGGCTGTCCGATATTAACAAATACATTTTCTATTGAAGATAGGTTTTTTCTGATCTCAGCTAAAACGATTTCACGAGTGCGAC
>JANOOI010000284.1:0-3836 GCA_031421235.1 Bdellovibrio sp. | reverse complement strand
GTTATTACTAAAAATATCCATCATGTCTGTGTTGCCCGTAGACAAATACGACTGCGTCCCAGTGCCAAGTGTGAACGCCACGTTACCAGCAGAACCTGTCATATCAACATTTGAAAATGTTTCGACGTACAAAGCACAATTTGCTGCAGGATTTGTCAGAGTAAATCTGAACATCACATTCGAATCTTCTAGTGGCATGTTGTTAGGCTTGATAATTCGGGCTTGGTATGTTGTGTATTTAGGGGCTGCAGCAGCTAAAACTAATGATGGCAGAGATAGTGACATTAAAAAAATACACACATGTTTACACATGTGAAATATCAATTTCAAATACACGTCCCGCACCGTCAACTGCATAGACAATTTATCGGAATTTTAGAGTGATTACTTGATCTTGTTTATCAAATTAAGACGGTCTAGCTCATAGTCTTATTTTGATACAGTCCATACTTTAAACTAGTGGTTTTAAGGACTAATTCAAAAAAAATTATCAAATTTTAACAAGTTATTTCAGCGCTTCGCGAATATAAGCTGATGTTGTATCCATAAACCAAACAACAAAGGCGATCACAAAAATAATAGCACCTAATTCTGGCCACATACCTTGGCCTTGGAATATTTGTAACATTGATCCAATACCGCCACCACCCACAAAACCCACAATTGTGGCCATGCGAATATTAATATCCCATCTGTAAATCGTAAATGAAATAAATGGCAACATCACTTGTGGAACGATCGCATAACCGATGGTTTGAATTTGACCAGCACCAGTTGACTGAATCCCTTCGATCGGGCCTTCGTTCACGGTTTCAACGATTTCTGAATATTGTTTAGCAAGAGACACAACTGAATGTATCATTAAGGCCAACATCCCTGCGAATGGACCGATGCCCACCCAAACTGAAAAAATAATCGCCCACAAAAAAGCTTCAACAGATCTTGTGATATTTAAAATTGTTCTTAAAAAAGTATACAACGCAAAAGCTGCCGGATGTTTCATGATATTTTTTGCGCACAGAAAAGATAAAACAAAAGCAATAGGGATAGCTAAAAATGTTGCCATAAAAGCTAAAAAAATTGTTTCAATCATTTTAATAATTGCTTTAGGAAGGATGTCCCAATTAGGGTTTAGCAAGCCATAAAATAACCTAGTCACTTGTTGTAAAGAATCTTTATCAGCTAATTCTGTGAATGAAAATCGGGTCATCGTAAAACCAACGGCTAATGTCAGAAACAAAAATAAAATAAGCTGCCAACCCCAAGTCGTTTGATAAAAAACTTTAGATTTTCCATAGCTTTTATGGGCTGCTGATTCAAATAATATTTCACCTAATGTTTTATATTTATTTTTATTTAACAATGAACTCATCACACCAGAAAACAAACAAAGTCCTAAAAATAAAATCATATTGCTACTGATATCTAACATTTGCACATCTGTCGGTCTGATGATGACAGCTAAAAGCATAAGTAAAATGTAGCCACCCATTAATGAATCAAAAATTATTCTTTTTACATTTGAATTATCCATTATGAACCCCAGACTAAACTATTAGTTGACATGAACTTCAGCCGCACTTGTGCCATAAATTTTTTGAAACCATTGTTCATTAATTAAATTTGGATCACCTTCGTAAACAATTTCGCCGTTTTGCAAAGCAATCACTCTAGTGGCATATTTACGAACCAAACTTAAAAAATGCAGATTGGCTATAACAGTCACACCTAATTCTTGATTCACTTTTTTCAAATAATCCATAACCACATGACAAGTCGCTGGATCAAGGCTGGCCACAGGTTCATCAGCTAAAATAATTTCTGGCTCTTGCATTAAGGCCCTGGCAATCGCCACGCGTTGCTGCTGCCCGCCAGATAACTGATCAGAGCGCATGTAAGCTTTTTCTAAAATGCCTACAAGTTGTAAATATTTTTTTGCATCAGAAATGTCTTTGTCTGTAAAAAATGATAATAATGATTTCCAAGTTGATGTTGAACCTAATTTTCCAGTTAATACATTTTTTAAAACAGTCAATCTTGGAATCAAATTAAACTGTTGAAAAATCATGGCAATATTTTTTCGGACATCTTTTTTATTAGAGGTCGAAATTTTTCCCGCGATTTCTTGACCGTTATATTTTACACTACCACTTGTGGGATCACTCAGTCTGTTTAAACAACGAAGTAATGTTGATTTACCAGAACCACTTAGACCAATAATTACTAAGAATTCTCCTTCTTTAACATTAAAAGAAACTCCTTTTAGCGCTTGTGTCCCATTAGGATAAGTTTTAACTAAATCTTTAATTTCGAGGATATTTATACAGCTATTCATTACATTTTCACCATTTCTTCGGCCGATTTTTTTAAACTTTTAAAAGTTGCCCGTACAGCATCATAATCCTTATCTGTGGCTGGCTGCAGATCTGTAACACCGTATGTTTTTTTAAAAACATCTTTACCTTCGGGTGTTGAAACATATTTAACGAAAGCTTCGGCAATGACTTTTTTCATTTCTTCTGGCATGCCTTTTCTAAAAACAATGGGATCATTTAAAATAGGTTCTGATAAACCAATAATTTTTATTTTCTTTTCAACATCAGGGTACTGGGTTTTAACTAGCCGTCTGGCATCTTGAATTTCACCCTTGTGTGGCGGCGAATAAAAAGTAGCCCCAGCATCAACTTGACCTTGATAGATTCGTGAAATAACCGAATCGTGGCTCATGGCAAAAATTTCTTGATCAACAACGACATTATTATCTTTTAACATTTTCAGCGGCAGTAAATACCCCGAAGCAGAACTGGGATCAACAAAGGCTATGTCTTTTCCGTTTAAATCTTTTATAGATTTAATGGGGCTGTCTGATTTAGTTATAAACTGTGATTGATAGGTCGCAAGACCATGCCGTAACACTGTAAGCTTTGCTTCAACGCCGTATTTTTCATAGGCCTCAATGTAGCCAAAAGTATTTATTGATGCGACGTCAGCCCGTTTTGAACCAAAAGCTTCAACAACAGCGATGTAGGATTGTGGAATTCCAATTTCATATTTATAGGGAGTGTTTTTTTCGAGCCATTCTTTAAATTGTTGGCCTGAAGTTTCGATAATTTTAGCGTCAACGGATGGCACAAAATAAAGTTTCACCGGGTTTTCTTTTGTACCAAGTTCTGCTTTTTTTGTTTCGCAGCCTGATGCAGCCGTCAATATCCCCACGAAAGCTGCACCTAATAACAAATTTCTTAAAACCATTAAGCAAGTCATTTTCATATATCCTCCAAATGAATTTGAAGATTTAGCTCAAGTATGAATTTGAACTTTTCGCACCTTTTATATTTTAATAATCAAAAAATGTGCCATTAAAAATAAAGGTTAAAAGAGTCAAACTGGCTCTGACTTTGGATTACAACTTGCTTCATTAAGCATCGCTGCTTAAATGTTAATTAGGAGTGTTAGTTAATAATGTTGATTATCCCTGTCATTGCACCATGCAATGAGCAGATATAATAAAGTGTACTGGGCGCTGTCATAGGAACTGTAAATGTAAATGCTCCTGTTTCAGCACCATTGGTAGTAACACCGTCATTATAGGCACTTCCAGTTCCGGTAACTTGTGCCGTTTTAATATAAAAAGGATGACCACTTACAGATAAATTAAAAGTGTATGTTGTGCCTCGTCGAAGAGTTAAAGTCGGATCAACAACACTGTTGAAAACATAATCTGAAGCCCCAGAATTAGTCACAGTATAAGTAGTCGTTTCAGGAACGACTACCGGTGGCACAACAGCTGCGCCTTCCGTGCCACCGGCACAAGAAAATATATTTAATAAAAGAAC
>JANOOI010000283.1:0-2669 GCA_031421235.1 Bdellovibrio sp. | reverse complement strand
CTAGTTGCTTCAAGGTCTTAACATCTGAATTTTTTAGCCTCATAGTAATGATTCATGATTCAAGAAACCATCCAATGTCTATTTGATCACGCTGATAAACTTGTTTGTTTAACGCCCTATGCGTATGAACCAATGTGGGTTTATTTTTTTCTTGTAACGATGATGTTATTATCTGCAGTGGGTTTACCACTTCCTGAAGAAGTCACTTTAGTCAGTATCGGAATTTTAGCTTACATGGGTGCAAATCCTGATAAATATCCACCGCCGTTTCCGGGTGCGCCCTTTGTGCATCCAACAACAGCTGCGATTGTGGCCTTTTTTGCTGTGTATTGCTCAGATTTTTTAATTTACGGCATAGGCCGGTTTTTTGGAAACAGGGTTTTTCAGTGGGGACCAGTTAAAAAATTCATCACTATTGAAACTAGATTTAGAATTGAAGAGTGGACTAGAAAATACGGATCTCTGGCCTGTGGGATTTTTAGGTTTACTCCTGGGATTAGATTTCCGGGGCATTTAGCCTGCGGTATGGTTAAATTTCCTGCGTGGAAGTTCGGTCTTATTGACGGGATTGCTGCATTGATTTCAGTTCCAACACAGATTTTGATACTAGCCCATTACGGAGAACCGATAATTGGGGCTTTGAAAAAATTTAAATTTGTTTTTCTAGTTATTTTGCTAATTGCCTGTATTTTCTATGTTTATAGAAAATTTTCTTTACGAAGCCGAAGCCAAGCGTAAATCTGATTCAGTCAATTCAAAATCTATATTCAAAAATGTGGCTTGTTTTTGTGATTGTTCACTGGCTTCCGGCCAAAAAACTTTATCATAACCATGTGCTAATCCGTAAAGCTCTTCACGGACCCTGAATAACAGCCCTGCAGGTGTTCCTAGTAACCAGTCCATTTGAACTTGGTGTAATTTATTTTCTAATTCGCTGTTTGAAAATTTAGATAAATAGTCTTCAGGCAAGCTATCAATTAGAACACAAGCGTTGTGGTTGTACTGCTGGAAAGCGCGTTGCATGGGATTGACGAATAATTTTTCAATCCGAATATCTTTGTCTGCATCTTTACTTGTGTCATTACTTATATCTTTACTTTCATGACGCACAAACGGAGTCGATAGTTTTTTAAATTGCCAATAAACCAAAGCATCATTAGTCGTAAAATCAGCTTTAGGCAAATAATCAGAAATCGAATCACATTTTACAGATTCAAAAGCTGTGTCATCAACCTGCGAATTGTGATCAATTGCAACTAATGAACGTAAATGAAATAAAAATGAATAAAATGAATTCAAGTGATCAACGGCCTTTTCAGAAAGCTGCAACTGGGTATTATATATTAACGCTGATTTTAGTTCTGTTTCTAAAACCGAGATCATTTCAATGGCTTGCGAAAGCTTATTTAAGTCAAAATTTACATCGAAATCTAAACCATTCCAAAAGCTAAACCACTGATCTTCAAATGCAGCTGCATTTGGGACTGTCTTTTTTAGTTTAAAATTTGTACCTAAAAGTTTTTCACTAGCTAGACGATGGGCCGAGTTTTTGTATAAAGCTGCGTACGGACAAAAAGTTTCTAACGCTTTAAGAATAAATTTTTGATCAGGCAAAGCTGTACTCTTGAACCCAATTAATTTTAAAAATTGCAGACCGACTATTGAATCCGTCATAAATTTAAAATGTTTTTCAGATGAAGAAATATTTTTCGATGAACTTTGTTTTATTGAATGAAGACTTACGGGTTTTAAAACTGCGCCTTGAGTCGTTTTAATTTCAAAGCTCATTTTCAGTGTGTGTAAATTCATATTTTCTCCGCGTTTTTGTAAGACAAATACCTATCGGTTATTGATAAGACCTAGTTAAATGCGTCTTTGTGTGCAGATATAAAACTTGATTTAAGTCCAGCCTTTGCTAGGTT
This sequence comes from Bdellovibrio sp., assembly GCA_031421235.1. GTDB lineage: Bacteria > Bdellovibrionota > Bdellovibrionia > Bdellovibrionales > Bdellovibrionaceae > Pseudobdellovibrio. The sequence continues at coordinate 747 of JANOOI010000283.1, read as the reverse complement.
CATTGGATGTATACTGATGCTCATACTCACTGGACTGATCTTAGAATGCCTCAATTTGAACAACCTGGTGGTCATGCACAAGCAGAAAAAATGATGCAGATCATGAATGCTAAAAACATCACAACTTTTATGGAAGCTGGCGTAAATCCTGAGGGCTGGCTCAGACAAATAGAACTTCAGAAAAAATATCCTGAAAATTTTAAATTAGCTTTAGGCTTACATCCGTATTTTGTGGCTGAAAATGAAATTCAAACTTGTGAAGAAGCTTTGGATCAGTTGTCACATATTATAAATTTCGCATCAGCTATTGGTGAAACGGGCTTAGATTTTCGTGATCAGTACACAAAAAAAATAGAAGAAGACGATTTAGTCGACAAGCAAATTTTATTTTTTGAAAATCAAATTCAATTAGCGATTCAATGTCATAAACCACTTGTTTTACATGTGGTTAAAGCCCACGAAGACGCACTTAAGATTTTAAAATTGTGGGACGCAGACCTTGTAGGCGGTATGGTGCATGCGTTTAATAGTTCATATGACATCGCAAAAAAATACATCGATCTTGGCTTTTTGATTTCTGTCGGTGGAGCAATAACTTATCCGAAAAATAAAAATCTAATCGATGCCGTGAAAAAAATTCCTCTTGAAAAAATGCTGATCGAAAGCGATGCGCCAGATCAAGCCCCGCTGGATTGGGTCAACGACGACGGAAGCAGTCTAAATAGCTCATTATCTGTGCTAAAAGTG
>JANOOI010000282.1:0-2697 GCA_031421235.1 Bdellovibrio sp. | reverse complement strand
TATTGACTTACATATAAATTACAGTGTAATTTATATGTATGAAAAAGACTAACCAATCGCCCCTCCCAGCGTTATCAACAAAAGAAAAAGCCGTCTTGCTTTTTATTGAGCAAGAAATGACTGAAAAAGGTCTCTCGCCCTCTTATCAAGAGATCTGCGATCATTTCGGCTTCGCCTCTTACAATTCAGTTCAAAATTATCTGAAGCAGTTAACAAATAAAGGTTACGTCAGTATCCCTCAAAATCAAAAACGAGCTATTCAGATACTGCATTCTGCAAATGATTTTCAAAAAGATCTCGCAAATCGACTTAATCCATTTAAAGAGCCTTCGAGCCATTCCTTTGCTGGTCGTTCTTCCCAAGATCATGAAGCTAACTCGAAGGTTCTTCCTATTCCATTTTTAGGGCGTGTAGCTGCCGGTGTCCCTATCGAACGCCTAGCCTACGATGAATTCATCGATGTACCGGCTCACTTTATTAAAACCGCTGGTGATTATTTTGCGTTACTTGTTCAAGGTGATTCAATGATCGAAGAAGGCATCTTTGATGGAGACTATCTTGTTGTTCTTTCTCAAAAACATGTTTCAGATGGTGATCTTGTTGTTGCAAGCGTTGATAGCGAATCAACAGTAAAAAGATTTTTTATGAAAAAAAATCCAGAAATTTCTGCTTCAGAAAAAATGGTAGAACTCAGACCTGCTAATCCTCGTCTGAAATCAATGTGGTATACACCTCAAAGTGTCGACGTTAAAGGCCTAGTGAAAGCCCTTTTCAGAAAATACTAAATTAGTTTTTCAGTTTTATAATATAATTCGAATTATCAAACCAGCGGTTTGTTAATATTATTTCAAGAAATCATTCGCTGAACGATCAATATCTTTTAGATACTGACGTACAACTTCGTAATCTGCATCTGTTGAATCTTTGAATCCAGTAATGTGATACATATCCATGAAGGTTTTTTTGCCTTCTGCAGTTGTTATATATTTAATGATTGCATCAGTGATTTTCTTTTTTAAACTTTCTGGCACGTCTTTTCTGAAGGCCACCGGATCATTGGGTATTGGCCCCGTTAGTTTTAGTATTTTAACTTTATCATAAACATCAGGGTACTGCGTGCGCAAAAGCCATCTTGCATCTTTGGGTGTGCCGTCATCATCTGGTGGGGTATAAAACGTGGCGCCCGCGTCGATCTTTTTTTGATAAACAGCTTGAACAACCGTATCATGCCTGCCCAGAAAAGCCTGTTCTTTAAATTTAATACCTTCTTGCTTAAACAGTCTTAAGGCTAAGAGGTAGCCTGACGACGATGCCGGATCAACAAATCCAAATTTCTTACCATTGATATCTTTGATATTTTTTATCCCATCCACGTGTGCAATAATTTGACCATAATATTCATCGCGTCCACGATTAACCAATCTAAGACGTGGCTGAATACCATATTTTTGATGAGCAATAATATAACCAAATGTATTTATAATGGCAGCATCAGCCCGATTGGACCCAAAAGCTTCCACGACTGAAATATAATTAATTGGTAATTCAACTTTAACTGAAATCCCTGTTTCTTTTTCAAGATATTTTTGCAATGTCTTACCGCTATCAGCAAGGGCGATCGTATCCTGCGCTGGAACTAGAAAAAACTTAAAAGGGTTGTCTTTCGATCCTAACTCTTTTGACTGTGTACAACCCATTAAAAAAGATAAGGTCACTAATATTATCTTTAATTTCTGTCTATTTAGTTGATCCATGAATTTCATGTTGCTAACTTAACTTAGAAATTAATTCAGATCAAAGGAGTTTATTTATGGTTAAAATCATGTCTCAATACACTGGTAAAAAGCACTGTAAAGCCCTGCATGAACCATCAGGATCTAATCTAGAAACTGATGCCCCCAAAGATAATTTAGGACTTGGACAAACTTTTTCACCCACGGATCTAGTTGCAACAGCTTTAGGGACTTGTGTGATGACGACAGTAGCTATCTTTGCGGAAAAAGAAAATATAGTCATCGATTACGCAGAAGCAACAACGGAAAAAATAATGACTCCACCTCCACGACGAATTGCTTCACTGAAAACGATTGTTAAATTTTCTAAAAGTATTCCTGAAGATTTTAAGGCTAAAATTCCACAAATTGCGGAAAATTGTCCTGTTAAAAAATCTTTACATCCTGAAGTCGCTGCCGAATTAGAAATTCAATTTATTTAGCTAAAACAATCTGTTTTGTTTAGACTGACCTAATGGCAAATCAATGACTTGAGTATTTTTATTCGGAGTTAAAGAAATATTTTTTGGCAATGACTTTTTTATAACTTCAGTAAAAGCATCTATAACAGCTGTTCTTTTAAAATGGGTTGAATGCACAAGGCTGACTTCGCGCGCAGGCACTGGTGCGGAAAATTCTTTCAATTGTTTTTTATTCTGCAAATCTAAAGTCGCTAAATAAGGTAATAACGTAAAGCCGTTTTCTTGATCCATCATACGACGTAATGTTTCAAGGCTTCCTGATTCAAACTTAATATTCTTTTTAATATCTGAAGTTTTCTTGCGGTTTTTACAGATCAGCAAGCTTTGGTCTCTGAAACAGTGGCCTTCAGTCAACAGCCACAAATCATTTGAATTTAAATCTTGCTGGGTCACTTTTGTTTTTTGATAAAGAGAATTTTCTTCTGACGTATAAACCATAAATG
>JANOOI010000281.1:0-3375 GCA_031421235.1 Bdellovibrio sp. | reverse complement strand
TTTTCAATAGTTGCTGAATAGGTTTTTACTTTTTCAGCTTTTAAATTGGTATTTCCTGCCGGACCATACAATTGCGACAAAGATGGGGTTTTAAATCCTGTTGAGTATTCTAATTTTATTAACTGTAGTAAATGCGCACCAACTTGAAATGTATCAGACAAGTAATCGAGCTTACTATATTCTTCTCGGTAGCCAGCTTCTAACTTAAGATCATCGCTTAATGCTAAGTTAACTTTGGCGTAAGCACCTTCGTATTGATTGGCATTATCTGTCGTCGTTGATCCACTAGCCGTCGATCTTGTCGTGTAGCTTAGTGATTCATCTATAAAACTTAATCCTAGTAGCACAGACAGCTGGTAATTATTAATAGCGTAAGCTTCGGCACGTGCTGTATTTAAAGTCCCTTCGTAGTAATCATCGCCTCCCAAGTTTGATACTAAATCGAACTGTGGTTCTTGGAAAAAATTTCTTCCTACGATTTGTCTTGAAAATGAAATATTAAAAGCGTCTTCGTCACGTAAAACAGCTGAAATCACTTTTGATCTGTTTGTGACAAAAAAGTTTTTAGTATCTACAGATTGAAAGTTCATAAAATTAGATGTAGCAATTTCACTTTGCTCTTCAGAATACTGAACTTTACCGATAGCTTCCAATCCTGAATCGTTTAGTTTTCTTAAGAAAGTCACATCAGCTGCACCAATTTTTTGTGGATAAGTTCTATCTGATCCATCAACTGGTGATGAATTATATTGATCTGAATATTTTAATGATGTGGCAATAGCTGTGCGATCATCAAGTCGTACCTGTAAACTTTTAATAAATTCAGCAAAATTTTCCCCGCCTTGTACAACAACATCACCAGCAGTGACGATATCTTTAGGAAAAGTATCAATTTTAATAACGCCTGCCAAAGCCTGCCCGCCGTAAAGTACAGACTGACTGCCTTTAATCACTTCTATGCGTTTAATATTTCTAAGATTTAAACTGTTCAAATTAATTGTTCTTTGAATAGTCCCTGCATCGTAAAATGGAATTCCATCAATTAAAAACAAAACATGGCTTGAATCCCCGCCCCGAATAAAAATTGAATTCGGTTGAAAGCTTGATTGTGAAATCGTTATATTAGCTTTAGTTGCCAACAACACAGCTAAATTATTAATTTGTGATTTTTTAATATCCTCTGCAGTGATGACAATTTTGCTTGATGACGTAAAGCCTTGGTCAATCACATTAATTTCTAGTTTTTGAATCGCTTGTGGCGGCGCCTGACTGGATAAGGCTGTTTCACTTGTTGTTTGCCCAAACGCAATACTTTGTAAACACATCAAGCTCATCAAAATTATTTTTTTCATAAATGGTCTTTCTTACGTTGGCTTACTGTTAATAAGCTGTTCGACAACTGCGGGATCTAACAACGTTGATATATCACCTAAGTTATCCGTTTGGTTTTCTGCAATCTTACGAAGAATTCTTCGCATGATTTTTCCTGATCTAGTTTTAGGTAATTGCGGAGCCCAATGCAAGATATCTGGCGTTGCGATAGGGCCAATTTGTTTTCTTACAAACTGGATTAATTCTTGTTTAAGTTCATCTGTTGTTGCAATTCCATTCTTAACAGTAACGTAAGCGTATATACCTTGTCCTTTAATATCATGGGGATAGCCCACAACAGCTGCTTCCGCAATTTTGTGATGAGCGACCAAAGCCGATTCTATTTCTGCAGTTCCGATTCTGTGCCCCGATACATTGATTACATCATCAACACGGCCGGTGATCCAATAATAACCATTTTTATCTCGTTTGCATCCATCACCAGTAAAATAGTACCCCTTGTAGGTGGAAAAATAAGTTTCTTCAAAGCGTTTATGATCTTTGTATACTGTTCGCATTTGCCCAGGCCATGAATCAGCAATCACTAAAACACCTTCGCAGGCACCGTCTAATATTTTTCCTTCGGGCGATAATATCAACGGCATAATTCCTTTTAATGGTAATGTCGCAGAACCTGGTTCAAGCTTTGTTTCAAACGCGACAGCAGAAATTAATATACCGCCTGTTTCAGTTTGCCACCATGTATCAACCACGGGGCAACGATCATCTCCAATATTTTTTGAATACCATAACCAAGCTTCAGGATTTATTGGTTCGCCGACAGATCCCAAAACACGTAAAGATTTTCGTGATGTTTTTTTGATTGGGTCAAGACCTTCACGCATCAATGATCTAATTGCAGTGGGTGCTGTATAAAAAATACTGACTTGATGTTTATCAATCACTTCCCAAAAACGGGATGCTGTTGGGTAATTGGGAACACCTTCAAATAAAACTGTTGTAGCTGCATTCGCCAATGGCCCGTAAACGATGTAACTGTGTCCTGTGACCCAGCCCACATCAGCCGTACACCAGTAGATGTCATTGGGTTGGTAATTAAAAACTTTTTCATGGGTGTAACTAGCGTAAGCTAAATAACCTGCAGTGGTGTGCAAAACGCCTTTGGGTTTTCCGGTTGATCCTGAAGTGTAAAGTATAAATAACGGATCTTCTGAATTCATCGCAGTAGCATCACATTGATCAGACACTGTTTTGATTTCATCTTCATAGATTAAATCTTTATCCATTTTTGGTGTTTCGTTTTTTGTTCTGTGTATGACAAGAACTTTTTCTACAGTTTTTGTTTTCTTTAAGGCCTCGTCCACATTTTTTTTCAGTGGAATTGTTTTACCAGCACGTAAGCCTTCGTTGGCGGTGATCACAAATTTTGAATCACAATCATTAATTCTGTCAGATAAAGAATCCGGAGAAAATCCACCGAACACGACTGAATGAACAGCTCCGATACGAGTACAAGCAAGCATCGCGTAAACAGCTTCGGGAATCATCGGCATGTAGATCGTGACAAAGTCACCTTTGCCTACACCATGTTTTTTAAGAACATTGGCCATTCGGCAAACATGCTGGTGGAGCTCTTTATAAGTTATTTTTTTGGCTTGTTCGTTGATGTTGTCGGGTTCCCAAATAATTGCCGTTTTATCAGCAAACTTTTCAAGATGCCTATCAATGCAGTTTTCAGAGACGTTTAATTCACCGTCTAAATACCACTTGATACTCACTGGTGATTGAAACGAAACCTCTTTCAAGGTTTTCCAGGGTTTTCTCCACATAAGCCGTTGTGAAATTTCAGTCCAATGCTGATTAATATCTTGAGTTGTCTCTTGGGCTATATCTTGGGTGTTTTTCATATCTAAGAAGTATGTGGTTATTCGTGGTGGCTGGCACCTTTCGCTGCGCACGGTCTAAACGTGGTTCTCAGTAAAATATTGTGGATATGGGTCACTTTTGGGTATCGGTCATTTAGAGTTATCAGTAGTTTAGAGT
>JANOOI010000280.1:0-2087 GCA_031421235.1 Bdellovibrio sp. | reverse complement strand
CCCAGGTTTCCCCACAATTTTTTCAGCTGGAGTCGTGTAGAATGCTTAGATACCGCCAGCTTCAACAACATCTGCAGCACGCATCATCACATCATAATCTGCTAAGGGCTCGCCAGTTTCTTCATTATAAAAAATAGGAATCGGCACGCCCCAAATTCTTTGACGTGATACACACCAATCTGGACGATTCTCTATCATGGCTTTGAAGCGGGCTTTACCCCATTCAGGAAAAAACTGAACATCATCCATGGCCTTTAAAGTATTTTTTCTGATTTCTGTATTTTCTTGATCGATACCAATAAACCACTGTGCTGTGGTTCTAAAGATTAACGGCGTTTTAGATCGCCAGCAGTGCGGGTAGCTATGTACGAATTCAGAAAATTTTAAAAGATGACCTGACAATTTTATTTTTTCAACGATCAACGGATTCGCTTTGAAAATATTTTGCCCTTTCATTTCAGGGTAATCATCATTGAACTGACCTGATTCATTCACAGGGCATAAAACTGGAAGATTGTATTTTAAACCAACTTTAAAATCGTCTGCACCATGGCCAGGGGCCGTGTGAACACAACCAGTGCCGGCTTCCGCGGTGACATGTAAGCCAAGTACCACAACTGATTTACGATCCAAAAACGGATGGTGGGCTTCGGTTAGTTCCAAATCGATGCCTTTATGTTTTGAAATTAAATTTAGAACAAAACCAGTTTCTTTTTCAAAATAATCTTTAAGGCTTTCAGCTATCACAACATTTTCAGAGAAAGCGTTTCCGTTAGGCAACGTGCCCGTAGCCGAAAAAACTCCGTAATCTAATTCAGGATGTAAACAAATTCCCACATTCGCTGGTAACGTCCAAGGAGTTGTTGTCCAGATCACGTAAGATGTTTTACCTTTTGGATTTCCTAATTTTTTTAATGTTTTTTCATCAGTGATATCAAATTTCACATAGATCGATGGCGATTTGTGATCATGATATTCAACTTCTGCATCAGCTAAGGCTGTTTTCAAAGTCCAATTCCAGTAAACAGGCTTAACACCTTGATAAATCACACCGCGTTTGAAAGCCCGTGCGAATTCACGAACCTCTTCGGCTTCATATTGTTTAGACATTGTTAGATAAGGATTTTCCCAATCAGCTAACACGCCTAAACGTTTAAATTGTTCACGCTGGTGGTTCACCCATTTCTGGGCTTCGTCTCTGCATAGGGCTAAAATTTCTTGATCGGTTTTTTGTATTTTTTTATCAGCTAGATCTTTCATGACCTTATGTTCGATCGGAAGACCATGGCAATCCCATCCCGGGATAAACGGTGCAGAATAGCCCTGCATGTTTTTATATTTCAAAATAAAATCTTTTAAACATTTATTAAGTGCGTGACCGATATGAATTGAACCATTGGCGTAAGGCGGGCCATCAGGCATTGTGAAGCCCGGGCCATTTTTATTTTTTTCCTGCATTTGTTGATAGACCTGATTTTTTTCCCAACCAGCTATAATTTGTGGTTCTTTAATTGGAAGATCGCCCTTCATCGGAAAAGCAGTTTGTGGCAGGCGAATTGTGTTTTTGTAATCAGGTGTATTTTGCATCTTGAAAGGCTAGCAGCTAGTGTGCGTGTAGGGTAGCTTTGTCACTGGGTATTAAGCAAATTGAGTTTATATGTTTTTAATTAATTACTGAGACAATTTCTTGAATTGTCGAAAGCCTAAAGCCACAAGTGCACGTAAAGCCTCTTGTTCAGAGCTTAAATTCAATGTTTCACGAACTAAGTTTAAAGCTTTCAGCGTTTCCGAATCGAAATTTAAATCTGTGGCAGGCATTGGTTTCTGAACTTGCTGATGGGTCTGCTGAATAGGCTGGGACGTAGATTGTGTCATTGAAGTAGTTTGAGCCATTGATGGCATCGGTTGGAATTCGCCTATCATGTTAGCTAAAGATTTAAGTTCTTGTTTAAAATTTTGAATACTAGGTGCTTCCAGCGAAGCTTCGCCATTACGCTGCGCTTTAAGATATAAGCTGACTAAAATATTTTGATCTTGAGCAATGCCCTTAACTGATTCGTTCTGTGTTAATAGCCACGCATAAGCTC
>JANOOI010000279.1:0-13018 GCA_031421235.1 Bdellovibrio sp. | reverse complement strand
CTTTAATAGCCTCTAGTTTTGAAATATCGCGTTCTAAAATTTTTAATTCGCCGGCGCGGTTTTTTAGTACCCGCTGCACGATGTACTCAACAAACTGCTCGGCCAAATCCATATTGTCGTACATATCATTAAAGGCCACCTCAGGCTCAACCATCCAAAACTCTATGAGATGTCTGCGAGTTTTTGATTTTTCAGCCCTAAAAGTAGGGCCAAAACAATAAACTTTACCAAAAGCTTTTGATGCAGCTTCCATGTAAAGCTGACCCGATTGCGATAAAAACATTTTGTCATCGAAGTATTTTGTTTCAAATAAGTTCGAAGTTCCTTCGCAAGCAGCCGGTGTAAAAATCGGCGCATCAGCTAATGTGAAACCACGACCATCAAAAAAATCACGAATTGCCATAATAATTTCATGACGTACGCGTAAAATAGCATGTTGTCTTTTTGATCTAATCCAAAGATGGCGATTTTCCATCAAGAAATCAGTCCCGTGTTCTTTCGGAGTAATTGGGTAGTTTTCTGATTTGCCGATGATTTCAAAATTTTCCACACCGATTTCAAAAACATTTTCATGCTTTGGATGTTTACGAACTGTTCCTGTCACAGCGACTGAACATTCTTGCGTCAGCTGATCGAATTGATTAAAAATTTCAGCGCCACAGTCTTTTTCAAAAAAAATACAAGGAACAATTCCAGTTCCGTCACGAAGCTCTAAAAACTTCACTTTTCCTGATGAACGCAGTTGGTAGGCCCAACCTTTGAGTTCAATTTTTTCACCGACAAAATTCTTCAAATCTGAGATATATTTTCGCATAGAGCATCCTTAGTATGGCGCTCTAATTTACCACGTATTTTTTTGTTAGAACAAGCTACTCTTTTGATAGAGCGCGCTGTGAAAATTCGTCGTCTGAAAGACCTGAATTAGATTTAATTTGTGATAAAATTAAATCAGTGCCTCTTTTATTAACTAAATTACGAACCTTGATTGACTGAGCGCGATAGACGCTTCCAATTTTCGTATAATTTTCAAAATCAACACGCTTTATGGCCGTATTTTTTGCATTATAATACTCTAGCCGAACAGGAAGGCTGGTTTTTGTAGAGATTAATATGAGTGCCTTAGAATACTGAGTTTCGTTGGTTTTTGATTTAATTTCGATCACAGAAAAAGTATCTTGTCCTGACTTAATTTCTTTAACTAAGTGAGCTTTGGAACCCTTGATCGTGGTCATGTCTAAATCATCAGTTGATAATTCAGATCCCAAAACACCAGATTTTTTATTTTGCCCCATTATGCGTCTGACTTGTTTCGTTGACGGTAGATATAGCCACTGATTTTCTTCTTCCTTGTCGATAACACTTAGCAAGGCTGTGCCTTTTAAGTCACTAGGTGATTGCATTCTCACCAAAGTCATATTTTTCTTATTAAATTTTCTTTTAATCTGCATTTTTCGTTCTTTAACAGAGCCATCTTTTTCAATAATTCTCATAGTCACAAAAGCTGAATCATCTTGGCTAACCAATAGAGATTTTGTTTTAGCTAATAAAGCCTGAACATCCGTTTTTGCATCAGCTTTGAAGAATATAAAAAAAGCTAAACTGAAAAAAGACGCTGTTCTAAAGTTAAATGTTTTTATTAATTTTGGAGTTTTCTTTTGTAATAAAAAATGGGGATATTTTTTTAAAAACGCAGGAAGAAAAAGTAAATCACCAAAGGCGCCGGCCAAAATAGATATAATCATGTAGACTCCAAAAATTTTATTCATTTCAAAATAAGAAAAAGCAAATACCACAAATCCTGATGTCACAAGCAGCGTTGCCACAAGACAAGGAACCATTTCAGTCATCAACATATTTTTAACCGGCAAATAATGAAGATGCCCGTGTTCGTGAACTAATTTTTTAAGTTGTCCTAAAAGATAAATCGTGTTTGAAAAAGCTAAACCAATGGCGATAGAAAAAATGATAGCGACGCTGGGCTTAATCGGTGTTTGTGTTAAACTTAAACTACTTATTAGAACCAGTGGAGGAACTAAGTTCGGCAAGCAAGCTACAATAGACCAGCGAAAAGATCTAAAAATAAAAACTAATAAAATTCCGATGGCCACAATTGATTGCCAGAAGCCAAAAATCAGTTCTTTTGACATGTCTGCATTTAATTGATGGGCAGTAATTCCCATTCCTGAAATATTATATTTAAAACCTGGGAAGTATTTACCAATGAGATAAGTCATAGTTAAAATATCTTTGTCTAGCTCATGTCGTGGCAAATCACGAAGTCGCACATCTAAACGACTCAGATGGTAAGTTTGATTTAAATAAGATGTCGTAGGATCTTCATCGGCCATTGAATATATAAATAGCGATTCAGTAGCTTCGCCTTGCGAAGCTGGCATACGAATACCGTGCGTAGACGGTTTCTTAAAAAAATCAGCAGAAGTTATAACAGAACCGACTGATCTAAGCTTTCTAAATTCTTTAGCCATCAAATCCATACGCGTCAGCCAAATAGGATTTGTCCATGTTTTTTCTGCACCGAAAACAACAATTGAAACTGGAATCGTGCCGCCAAACGAGCGATCAATTTTTTCAATATTCAATCTCGAACGACTTGTTTTTGGAAGATCATCAAATAAACGAGTATTCCAGTTCAAAAAACCAAAAGCAATAAGTCCTACAAACATCACAGAATAAGTGAAATAGACAATCGGGGTTTTAAACTTAAGAAGCGACAAGCTCCAGATTGCTTTTTTTGAAGACCATGATCTTAATTTTAAAGCGGGAAACAAAAGCAAAGCAGGAATTAAATATATTTGGCACAAAAACCAAGTTAATAAGATTGAAACAAAAACAACTTGACCATATTTTTGAATAATACCGATATCTGATGTGACCAACATTAGAAAACCTATTGCTGGCGTCACAGAAGCAATCAAATTTTCCGAAAATAAAGTTTTTAAACGAAACAAAATACTTTCTAGTTTTTTTGAAAAATCGGGTGAATGATAATTCGCTTCATTAGAAACACGCAAAATAATATGCACGGACAGCGAAACTGTAATCAAACTTATTAGCACGGGCAATGTTGAAAGTAAGACATCTAATTTCACATTAAAATATGATAAGATTCCCAAACAAACAACATTTGTGAAAACCAGATTGAAAAGAGTCACAAAAACACCTATAATATTTTTAAAAATAAGTAAAAGAATCACAGTGAAAAAAACGAGACCGATTAAAACAGAACGGGTTAATTCACTTTTTAAAAGACTGGCCACGTCGTTCTGAATCAGAGGAATTCCGGCAAAAGATAAACTTGTATCTGGCAAAAACTCTTTTTGTAGTTTTTTAATTTCTTTCTGAACAGAAAAAATAATTTCAGGGCTATTTTCGGATAATTCAAGGACAACCAAGGTCTTTTTAAGATCGGCACTTAAAAGATTCGGTTTCACAAAAGGATTATTTGAAATTACTTTTGACCAATACTTTTCAGGAACCTGTGAAAATAAATCGCCAACATAAAGATTTTTTCCGACCTCAAAAGTGCCTTGCAAAACGCTCAAGTTAATATTTTTTCTAACCGTAGAAACTTGGCTTAATGAATCAGAAAACTGTCGAAGTTTTTTAATATTATTCGGCTTCACCCAGGTTGAATGAGTTCGGTCAGTTTTATTTTCTAGAATCAGTATGAGGCTTGATTTTTCTTGAAGCTTAAAATGACGCGTAACACGATATTCTTGCTCTAACAGAATGTGTTTTCTTGGGAAGAATTGTTTGATGTTATATTCAGACTGAAGATGGTTTAAGTGATACAAAGATACACAAAATAACGAAACTAAAGAGACAACAAAAAAAGCGACAAAACTTTTGACATTTTTTCTTACAAATTCAGTCAGCTTTGAAAAAAAATACGGACCTTGGTACTGCATATTTTCTTAACTCCTGCCGAAAAGTCTAGATACGGAGACTTTCATGTTCAATCAACTCATAGGTTCTATATCGGCCAATAACAGACAAAGAATAAGCTTTAGTAGTACTATTTTTTTACTACTGTTAGTCGTTACTTGCAGCTCTGTTGGGTCAGCTGAAGGCCTTGTAGGACAGGTCGTTTTGCCAATACAAAAATTTTTGAAAAACGGTGAAAATCAAATTTCAAAATTGAATCCGTACATCAATGAAGTTACACAGATTCAACTAACTGTTGGCGGGTTGCCACTAGCAGTTAATCAATTTAAGTATCAGATTTCGTGGGGTACACACAATCTTCAGGTCAGTTCACAAAGCCAGATCACAGCTTCATTTACTGATCTTGTTAGCCGTATTCACATTAGTGAATTAAGAATTAATGGGTATATTAAAAAAGTAATCAACGGCGTCACTTTAAATTTATTAGTAAAAACAACATGTCAGAATATAAATGCTCAGTTGAGTATACCAAAACTAACAATGAAAGGCTTTTTTGAAAATAAAGGCCAAATCAATAGGCCCATAGAATTAGCGGCCAGCCTAACAGATGTGCTGGCAGAAGACAGTCAAGTTCAGGTTGATCATATAAAGTGTGATCAAATTCAGGGCGTCGAAGAAGAAATTACAAAAGAAATCAAAAACTTTATAAATCAAAATCAACTTTACCAAGAACAGTTGTTAGACATTTTGAATATCAAAATTCATGAACAGCTTGTAAAAACAAATCAAGTGATCTATGAGAAATTAACTGGGAAAAATAATATTTATAATTTGAATTTGATTCAAAATTCGATTGTAAAAATTAAAAAATTAGACAGTCAAGTTTTACAAATTGTTTTTGGCTTTAATTTGAGTTCTGAGCAAACAGCTAAGTTCGATCAAAATATATTTAGTTTTGATACAGAAAGAGTAATTAAATCAAAAACTGATTTAGTTTTTATTGTCAGTCAAAATAGTTTTGAAAAAATAATGAGTGAAAAAATGAATAAAAAACTTTTTGCAAGAATGTACACATCAAAAGATATTTCAGCACTAGATGATTTAACAAAATCGCGATTTAAGCAGTTTTTTGTATGGCCTGCATTGATGAAAAGAAAAAAAGGTAAAGAACTTATCCTTCGCCCACAAGTCACAGATCTAAAAATTAATTTACCAGCTAACGGCATCAGTCAATCCATTGCTGTCAAATTGAAAACAGGGCTTTGGGTTTTAGATGATGATATAAAAATGGTTTATTTTCAGAATAGTTTTGACATTAAATCTATCAAAAATCAGGAAGGCTTCTGGATCTTGGGGCTAACCCAATTAGTCACGGACTACATTTGGGATCCAGCTTATTTAGCACATAAAAATTATTCAAAACGAATTTCGACAAAAATCATTAACACGGCATTAACTGCATTCTTTACAAATAACTGGGCCAAAGAAAATTTTGGTGGTTTAGTTATTAGTCCTGATCAAAAAATTGAGTTATACGGATTTATGGTCGACAGTCATGAAAATTTTTACAGCTTTTTTAATTTAGAACAAGTACGTTAAACCCAAGCTTGCACTATCACTTTTTCTAAAAAATGAGAGCAGTGATTTTTTAGACCCATCAATACTAATCAATTGCAAATCTGTACTTAATGAATCAGTTATTTGATATTTTGGTTTTATATAGACAATTGAAGATTTGGTTTCATGATCGTAAATTGCACCAAATAGAAAATTTAAGTTATCAGTCGCAGAATATCTTAAACCTAAAGCCGTTGCATTTTTAAATAAATTACCGAATGTAGAAGATGAATCAGTCGTTTTAAGATATTTTTTTTCAACATAAGATTTTTCAAAAACGACAGCTACTTTCGAATATTGTTTTTCAATAGCCAAAGCATGATAAGTTTCACTATAAAGAGAACTTTTTTGATAGTTTACAAAATATTTTAAAATAACTCCTAAGTAATCATGAGCATGAATAATTCCTAGGCCATAATTTTTTACTTTTTCCCACGTGAAAGATAAACGAACGGGATTGTCTAATTCAATTTCTACAATAGGATTAGCTGAAATAACTGTTCCAGTGAGTTCTGGCGAAACTGTCGGACTATTGCTCAGCATTTCGTCATATTGAATTATAAAATCAGTTGAATCATAGGAAAATTTCGATTTAAGAATAACATTATTATTTAAAGATTCGGGGCGATCAGGAGCATTCTTAGTTACAACATATTGTATATTTTCTGGCAAGCGTACAATGTAATCGTTTGATGCTGTCGGAAAGACGTTGGCTTCAGGAAACCACGCACTGCTTGTTTTGGGTAAAGTAGGGACCGTGTTCTTGGGAACATAGGCGAGCTCAATCGACCACTGATTTAAGATTGCAAATTCTGAATAAAGACCTAGCAATGACTTTTGACGAATATGCAGCGGATCAAAATAATTAGAATTTTGCACATGATTAAGTGGATCAAATATATCGGGGCCTTCTTTTTTAATTTGAAAGTAACCCAACCTAGAAAGTGTTTTCTTGGTTTCGATATCTAAACTACCTTTATGAGTTGTGTAATTAAAGGCATCTGATTTATCTTGATCGTAGTGAATAAATTGTAACTCTGGTGAATAATTTAAGTTTATATTCGAATTTAAATTCAGTTTATAATTTCCAAGAAAATAAAAGTAGTTTTCAGATTTTTCTTCATAAAAATTTTTATAAGCAGATAATTCGTGTGATGATTCAAGGACGAGCGACCACGCTGAATTTGAAATAAAAATAAATAGAATTATAAAATAAGCTGACACTTATTTTATTGTAGCATTGCTTTTAAAGTATCTAAAGACTTTTTCACATTCAGTCGACCGCGTGTTGAAACCTGCAATTGGTTGGTGGGGATATCAACAGAGCTTAATAACGCAGTTCGTATTTGTTGTGCTGTCGCATTTGGATAGGCGCTCCAAATTAACGCGGCAGATCCAGTCACCATAGGTGCGGCCATACTTGTTCCGTCCATTGATTTGTAACTGTTACCTGGAACAGTGGATACGATATCAACACCAGGTGCCGCTAACTGAACGGTTTTAATTCCTCGATTTGAAAAATAAATTAAAAAATCATCGATCGTTGTTGCTGCCACATTAATTTGTGTCAGCAAATTAAATGCTGCAGGATAAGTTGCCGTGTAATCTGAATTAATGCCCTCATTCCCAGAAGCGGTAATCAGTAAATGACCATTATTCGATAAATCTTGCATGGCTGCTCGTAAATTATCTGCACAAGGTGCGCCACCCCAAGATAAATTAATAACTCGTGCACCTTTTGCCGCAACAGCATTCATCGCCATGATGCCTTCGCCTAAAGACCCACCACCTTCGTTACCTAAAAATTGTCCAGAAACAACTTTTACCTCAGGGGCTACACCTGAAATTGGCCCAAATTTTGGATTAGCTGCAATAATTCCAGTCACGTGCGTACCGTGTTGGTTAAGTTGAGGATTATTTATTTCTTGATTGTACTGTACAGCTGAAATGACGTTTCCAGATAACTGCGCATGTGATTTATCTACAAATCCATCTACAACACCCACAATAATATTTTGTCCTCTAAAACCCTGCGCCCAAACTAGATCGGCATCAATTTTTTCTGGGCCCCAATTTGTTGGTGCAGCTTGTTCTGTAATCTCTGAATTTGATTGTTTGGTTTGAATATAAATATCACGGTCAATGTGTTTAATTTGATTAATTTTTTGTGAAATAAAATTTTCACGAAGATCATTATCTGATTCAGCGTGTTCGATCGAATATGTTCCATCTTCCCATTTGACAATATACCTTTTTGACAAGGTCGAATTACGGCACTCAAGCGAGGCCTGTTCTGGGAAAACAGATTCTGTTGTTTTGTTGTCGCTACAAGATGAAAAACTAACAAGACCTAAGACTAATACCACGGACTTCTGAAATATATTCATAGCTCTCATTTCTGGTCATCATTAGGTGGTACTATTAATGACCCTATACAGAGCTTTTCGGTTAAACTAAAATTTCAGCGAGTCTGGAAAAGGGCTAGAGAAAAATCACGCGCAATACGAACGTTTTTAGAATAAATATGAGAGGTCACATGTTATTTAATTTTAGAGATAAATTCGTCTAAAAACTGACAAAAAGTTTTTTCAACACGTTTGGCTGTTTCAGTGACTTCTTCATGATTTAATTTGTTGGCAGAAATTCCTGCAGCTAAGTTCGTAATACAACTTAAAGCCGCAACTCTCAGTCCCATGTGGTTTGCAGCGATCACTTCAGGAACAGTCGACATTCCGACGGCCTTACCGCCAATGGCCTTAAACATTTTAATTTCTGAAGGTGTTTCATAAGTTGGACCCGTAACACCAATATATGTGCCTTTGTGAAAAAATACTTTTTGTGCACGAAATGTTTTTTCAGCTAACTCAATAAGTTCTTTATCATAAGCTTGTGTCATGTCAGGAAATCTTGGTCCAAGTTCTTTAATATTTGGGCCCATTAATGGATTTGTTCCCATCATGTTAATATGATCTTCGATAATCATAAAATCACCAGGATTCATTCCATCACCATAGCCACCAGCAGAATTCGTAACTATTAAAATTTCTATTCCCAAAGAAGCCAATGTTCTTGTCGGGAAAACAACGGTATCCATGTCGTGGCCTTCGTAATAATGAAGACGGCCTTGCATAATGGCGACGGGGATGTCTCCCAAATGACCCATGATCAAGTTTCCAGAATGCCCGTCGACAGTCGGTGGAATAAAATGGGGAAGTTGTTCAAAAGGAATTGTCGTTTCGATTTTAATTTGTTTCACAAAATGACCTAAGCCTGATCCAAGAATAACACCTATACGAGGTTTAATTTTACTTTTACTTTTAATATAGGAAACAGTTTCGGTTAAATTTCTAACAGTTTCCATACTAAATATCCCCGTGGTTAATTGTCTTTTTTATCAGTTGGTGTGGTTGTGGCTTTGTCGCAGACACCGTAAACGATAGCTTTAGCAAATCAGCCGCATTTTTAAAAAGATCTTTTTGATCACAATGCAGAGTAAAAAGTACTTCGTCCTTTTTCACAGGGTCGCCAATCTTTTTATGAAATTCAATTCCAGATAATAAATCTAGTTGATCATCTGTTTTAATACGACCAGCTTTCAACAAAATACCAGCAAGACCAATCTTTTCCACATCAAAAGAACTGACAAAGCCATCTTCGTCTACGATATACTGAAATTGATTTTGTGAAAGTTTTAATTTTGAAAAATCACCATTTTGTTCGAGACACATTTGTTCGAATATTTTTAACGCACGACCTGAATCTAAACAGTCTTTCGCCATCGCGTAGGCTTCGCTAACAGTTTTTGTTTTTCCAGATAAATGAATCATTTGTGCAGAAAGTTGTAATGATAATTCACGTGTGTCTTCATAAAGATCATGACCATCAGCTGATAAATGTTTATGGCCTTTCATAATTTCAAGGCATTCGTAAACTTCCCAAGCGTTACCTGAAAAACGACCTAAGGGTTGATTCATAGATGTAATAAGAGCCACGACTTTTTTACCATAGCCATGGCCTATGGCCATTAATTTTTTGGCCAATTCTTCTGCATTTTCTGAAGTTTTCATAAAAGCGCCCGAGCCATATTTTACATCCAGCACTAAACCGTCGATGCCCTCAGCGATTTTTTTAGACATGATGCTTGCGCAAATCAAGGGTAGACTTTCAACTGTGGCTGTCACATCACGAAGTGCGTAGATTTTTTTATCAGCTGGGCAGATTTCTTTAGTTTGACCAATGAAGCATGTGCCGATTTTTTTTGTAATTTCGATAAATTTTTCTAAACTTTGTTGGGTATTAAAACCAGGAATCGATTCCAGTTTATCAAGCGTTCCGCCTGTATGGCCCAGGCCACGCCCAGAAATCATGGGCACGTAAATCCCACAACCAGCAACAATAGGTCCAAGGATTAAACTGGTTTTGTCGCCAACACCGCCAGTTGAATGTTTATCTACTTTGAAGCCAGATAACTTTTCCGTGTTTACAACAATGCCAGAATTTAACATTGTTTTTGTTAAATGAAGAGTTTCTTCGTTGTTCATGCCATTTAAAAAAATAGCCATCAGTAAAGCTGACATTTGATAGTCAGGGATTTCGCCTTTTGTATAACCTAAAATAAAAAAAGAAATTTCTTCCTCAAGTAATTCAAAATTATTTCTTTTTTTCTTGATGATTTCAGAAGCCAACATTAGTAGCTCGTTTCTGAAATTTCATGCCGTACAATTTGGACACCAGCACTTGTCCCTAAGCGGGTTGCGCCAGCCTGGATCATCGTCACAGCGGCTTTGTAATCACGAATTCCTCCACTGGCTTTAACTTGCAATTTATTTTCAACAATTTTTTTCATCAGTTCAACGTCAGCGACTGTTGCCCCGCCACCATTAAAACCAGTTGATGTTTTAACAAAGTGGGCACCAGCAGCCATGGAAAGTTCACAGATTTTTTTCTTTTCAACTTCTGTTAATAAATGTGTTTCTAAAATAACTTTGACGATTTGGCCAGCGGAAGCTAAAACAACATCTTTTATATCTTTTTCAATAAAAGACCATTCCTGAGACTTGACCGCACCAATATGAATAACCATGTCAATTTCAGCAGCACCTAATTTAATAGCGCGATCAGCTTCGAAAGCCTTTACAGAAGAATCACAAGCGCCCAAAGGAAACCCTATGACAGAGGCAATTTTAATTTTTGAACTTTTTAAAACTTCACGGCAAGTTGACACCATTGATGAATTAACACAGACGGCATAAAATTGATGATCTAAAGCCTCTTCACAAATTTTTCGAACCTGCTGTTTAGTCGCTTCAGGTTTTAATAAAGTATGATCAATAAAAGAAGCAACTTCTTTTGCTGTCGGAATTTTAATAGAAATTTTATTTTGTTCAGTCATTGTTTAACTTTCTTAATTAAAAGAATAAGTTATTTCTTTTTTTCACAATGAGCAATGACTATTAAGCTGTCCTTACGCGACCTTTTTACCACTGCTTGATTGGTTCGGCTGTGAGATCGGATCTTTACCCAAAAAAGTTCTCGCATCAGCTTCATTAACTTGACCGCGCTTTACCAGGTCTTCAATATATTTTTCAAATAGGACCATACCTTGCGATGCACTGGTTTGCATAATAGAAGCAATTTGATGATTTTTTCCTTCACGTATTAAATTAGAAATGGCTTTATTGCCTTTCATAATTTCAAAAGCAGCAACGCGTCCCATTTTATCAGCTTTTGTAAATAAGGTTTGCGCCACAACACCAATAAGTGATTCAGAAAGCATGGCCCTGATTTGACTTTGTTGACCAGAAGGAAACACGTCAATGATACGATCAATCGTCTTAATAGCTGAATTTGTATGTAAAGTTCCAAAAACCAGATGACCCGTTTCTGCAGCTGTTAAAGCCAATGAAATAGTTTCTAAATCACGAAGTTCTCCGACAAGAATAATATCTGGATCTTCACGTAGCGCTGCTTTTAAAGCGTTGGCAAAAGATTTGGTGTGCGCACCAACTTCACGTTGATTCACAAGACATTTTAAATTGGGGTGAACGAATTCGATCGGATCTTCAACCGTGATTATATGTGCATCACGGGTTGCATTAATATGTTGAATCATTGCAGCCAAAGTTGTCGATTTACCTGAACCCGTCGGACCAGTTACAAGAATAAGACCACGATCGTTATCTACAAGATCAATAATAGATTGGGGCAAATTTAATTCTTGAGCTGTTTTAATTTTTTCTGGAATAGTTCTAAAAACGGCACCTAAACCTTTTCGCTGCATAAAGATATTACAACGAAAACGGCCAATGCCTTCAAGTACGTAAGCAAAATCTAATTCCCACTTTTCTATAAAGGCTTTCTTTTGTTTTTCATTAAGAATTTCAAAAATAAGTCCTTGAACATCTTGGCTTGTCAGCTGACGGTAATTCAAAGGCGACATAACACCATGCACACGCAAATAAGGCGGAGCGCCGCTTGTTACATGCAGATCCGATGCTTTTTGCTCAACCATTAATCTAAATAAATCATCTATTGTTGCCATGACTCAACCTCATCATTTGCTTACTTGGTGCTTATTCGGTAAAAATGAGAAATCTATTAACAGGAGAAACGTCCAGATGCCTGCAGAAATACTGATTAATGTTAGACCACTTGAGACCAGGGTCGCTTATGTCGAGTCAGGCACGCTGGTCGATCTTAAGGTTGAAAGAAAGTCATCTCCTACGTGGGTCGGCACTATTCACCGCGGTGTGGTCACAAGGGTTCTTCCTGGAATGCAGGCGGCATTTGTAGACATTGGTCTAGAAAAAGCCGCGTTTTTATATGTTGGCGATATTATCACAGAAGATGGCAAAGATTTTTTCGACGAAGTCGACGAAACCGAAGCCCCTGCGAACGACGACCGCGACGATTATAGATCTTCACGTGAAATTAAAACACCGATTCAAGATTTAATAAAAGAAGGCCAGCATATCATGGTTCAGGTCGCAAAAGATCCGCTAGGAACCAAAGGCGCCAGAATCACGACGCATATTTCATTACCCGGCAGGGGCGTTGTTTACATGCCGTTTGTTAAACACGTTGGGATTTCACGAAAAATAGAAAATGAAAACGAAAAAGAACGTTTAAAAAAACTAATTCAAAAAATTAATCCTGCAGGTGGTGTTATTGTTAGAACCGCAGCTGAAGGCGCAACCGAAGAATCATTAAAAGCAGATATTGAATATTTAGATCGTTTAGGAAAAGAAATCCAAAAAAATTACGAAAAGAAAAAAAGTGCAGGCCTAGTACATTCTGAAATTGATGTAGAACTACGAGCGCTTCGCGATTTAATGAGCGAAGAAGTCACAACAGTTTGGGTCGACGACGAAGAAGTTTACAAAAAAGTTTCCAAATTTGTGACGCAATTAATGCCAAAATATAAACATAACATTATTCTTTACGAAGAAAAAAAACCTTTATTTGATTTGTATGATATTGATTTAGAAATTTCGCG
>JANOOI010000278.1:0-1996 GCA_031421235.1 Bdellovibrio sp. | reverse complement strand
GAACTAACGACGGCTTCACAAGAGCTGAAAACAAGTTACCGAAGCCAGATGGAAGCCTTATGTTTGATAAGTTGGGTAGTGTTTATTTAACTGGTACAAACCATGATGAGGATTCTCCGAATCATTTAAAGCTATTAAATGGGGATGTATGCCGCGAGCAATGCCAGCCGAAGTTTAACTCGCCGTGCGTGCAGTTTTGTCCTGCCAGTGTTTATGAGATGTTGCCTTCAAAGATAGATAGCACCAAGTATGATTTACAAATCAATTATACGAACTGTATTCACTGTCAGACTTGTGATATAAAGTGCCCACACGAAAACATAGATTGGACTGTACCCGAAGGCGGCGGCGGACCGAAATATACAGAAACATAAGCTTGAGAGATCAATTATTGATCCGTCAAATTTTGATTAAAAAATAATAATGGTTTGAACAGCAACGGAAGTTCAAAGCATTCAAGACAAAAGGAGATCTTTATGGCAAGATTTTTTGCATCATGTCCGATCGGGTTCCCCGATTTAGTAGAAGCTGAACTTAAACAATTAGGTCTAAAAACTTTTGAAAAAACAATTGGTGGAGTCGTTTTTGATTCTAATTGGGCCGGAGCCTACAAGGCAAACTTACATTCACGTTTTGCCAGCCGTATTTTAAAGCCATTATTAGATTTCCCAGCGTACAATGGTGATGAGCTTTATAATAACGTGCGCAAGCACGATTTCACAAAATACATTAAACCTGATCAAACGATGACAGTGGATGCAACAATCAAAGATTGTAATATTCCAGATCAAAGATTTTTAGCCATGCGAGTTAAAGATGCCATCGTTGACCAATTCAGAGATAAATTTAATATCCGCCCTGATGTTGATAATAAAAATCCAGATTTAAGAATTCATATAAAAGGCTACAAAAATCAATTTCATATGTCCTTAGATACATCTGGGAATTCATTATTCATGCGCGGCTACCGCACAAAAACTGGCGAAGCCCCGTTAAAAGAAAACTTAGCAGCGGGTCTGATTGGACTATCTGGATGGGATCAAAATTCAGCGCTAACAGATTTATTTTGTGGGTCAGGAACGTTATTAATTGAAGCCGCAATGATGGCAGCTAACATGGCGCCAGGTATTCACCGTGAAAGTTTTGGTTTCATGAACTTAATGGATTACGATGCTGATGTCTGGTCACAAATTGTCGAAGATGCGGAAGCTTTAGAAAAAGATGTTTTAGATTTTAAACTTTTTGGTTTTGATCATGATAAACGGATTATTCAAATGGCCAAAGATAATGCGCGTAATGCAGGTGTTTTAAAATTTATCGATTTCAAAGTCAGCCCTATTGCAATTACTGCAGCCCCTGCTGAAACAGGAACAATCGTTTGTAATCCGCCGTACGGGGCAAGAATAGGCGATGAAGATAATTTAAAAGATGTGTACCGTGATTTAGGGTTTACACTAAAAAACCGGTTTCAAGGTTGGGATGCTTGGGTTTTATCCGGCAATAAAGAATTATTAGGCGAAATGAAATTAAAATCGACACGCAAATATTTTTTAATGAACGGCAGTATCGAATGCCGATTCCTAAAATACGAAATGTACAGCGGCAGCAAGAGACCTCCTGCTGCGGCGAAGACAGTTGTTACAGAGTAGATTATGATTAAAGGGATTGATGTGGTGTATATACATACGCCAAATAAAAAACTCGCTGATTGGTATGAATCAATACTGGGTCTTAAAAAAGGTTACGGGGATTCAGGTTGGCAGTCGTTTGAAACGCAAAGCGAATCAAGATTCGGTTTAGATTTTATTTCATACCCAAGCTCAACAGTCCAAAAACAATCAGTCGTGATTAGTTTTGCAGTAGATGATATTCATGCTGCTGTTGAAAGTCTTGCGCTGAAAGGAGTTCGTTTTTATCCTGATAATGATAAAACGAAAACTATTTTTGATGCAGGACCCTCATTAGTTGCAACTCTTGAAGATCCAGATGGTAATTT
>JANOOI010000277.1:0-2901 GCA_031421235.1 Bdellovibrio sp. | reverse complement strand
AGAAGCTATTGATCCTTCATATAAACATCTGACAAGTGGATCCTCTAAAAGATCAACATTTTTTAAAGATTTTTCAGTTTTGATATTAAAACGAATGTCATTAATTCGAACATACAGTGACGATAATGACTCTGCATTTTTCAACGCGGAATATAATTTAAAAGCAGATATTTCTGTGAGCCATGTTATTTCACGAGGTTCATTTTTCATTACAATAATTTTCGTTTTAAAAATTTCGTAAAAAAATTTAATTTCATCGCCCAAATGATTAAAAATTGATAATTGCCAAATTTGAATTCTATTAAAATAACTTTCGTCTACTAACTGTAGTAATCGGTATTTTTTGACAAGATCAGTCTGGCAATAATTGATGACTTCTTGGTATTGAACAAAAGATAAAGCCGGAAATTTTTTAGATATATTCTTTGTTAGTGGTACTTCTAAATCAGGGCTGTAGTTGTAATCCACATCAGTTTCACCGATGACTTTCACCCACGGTAGGGGTAAAGATTTTTCAACTGATTGTGAACTTAACATTAATGATTCTGATGGGTTCAGTTTAATAACTTTAGACTCGGGCAAAGTCTGATTTATTTGCAGTTCAAAATTTTTATAAGTTATAGGGAAATAAAAATCCCGGTACCATGACCAGTCTTCTTGAATAAACTGACATGAACTAGGAATAATATATTTAGGTTGTAATATTTGTAACTGCTGAATCCATTCAATCGGGATGTTTCTATCAGCCGGTTCAAACCTTGAAGGTGATAAAACTTCGATTTCACGCATAGTTTGAAAGGGTTGTAAAATCAGATCCCAGGGCTTATTTTTTTCTAATAAATTTAAAGTCTCATTATCGATCCATGAATCGACAAGATTTAGTATATTTAGATCGCCGACTTTAACTTGAAAAATAGAATCGACATCTATATCTAGTGCTGGCCACAAGGTCACTGTTACATCACCAATCACAACCGATTCATTAAGCTTCAGTTGATAAACCTGTGTAAAACCAAGGTTTTTGATTAAATCAATAAATTCTGTAAAAACTGTATACATATAAATCGGCGTGCTTTTAGCAAGCCAATTTAAACTTTCTAAAGAACAGTGGTCATCATGATAATGAGATATAAAAACAGCATCTAACTTTAATTTTTTAATTTTTTCATAATCAAATTCAACAGCTGGATAAGCATAACAGTTTACACTAAACGGATTTTCAAACAGCGGATCAAAAGCTATTATAGACTTTTCAGTCTGAAAAATATAACCCGCATGCAGTATACGAGAAATCCTAAGATTCATTCTTTAATTTTTTATTTTTTTGACGTTGATGCCAAATATACATTCGTTCAACTTTTTTTCTGGCCCATTCAGTTCGTCTTAAAAAAGTTAAGCTTGATTTGATTGTAGGGTTATCATTAAAACAATTAACACGAATGCGTTCGCCCATTTCTTCAAAACCAATATCTTTCACTAATTCTGTCAGAATTGTTTCAAGAGTAATACCGTGTAATGGATCAACTTTTTTCTTTTTAGTCTTAGCCGTATTATTTACAGTATCATCTACTTTGTCATTTACTTTATCGTCTGCCTTAGTGGCTTTGGGCTTTTCCATTGAATCAAGTTCACTTATCTCTGATAAACAGTCAATAACAAGAGCGATTAAATTTCATTTTTTAAGTCATCTAAATATTTTTTCATGACTTGAACTCTTTTTGAGCCCTCTGCCTGACCTGACTTAGTTTTAAGTGTGTCTACGGTTTTGAATAACTTGGTATAAAAATGATCTAGTGTAGCTACGCTATCATCTGGTGATCTGGCGGTACAAAATGGATCGTCAGTAGAATAAAAGCTTCTTTTTAAAACGCCAGCTGTTGCAAAACAACGAGCGATCCCTATTGCGCCTAAGCCATCCAACCGATCGGCATCCTGTACGACTTTGGCTTCTAAGTTTTTTGTATCTATATTAGCACTAAAGCTGTGGGCCTCAATTGCATGAAAGATCTGATCGAAATATTGTTTGGGATAATTAATTTCTGAAAGAAACTGAATTCCCGCTTCAGCCGATAATCGCGAAGCTATTTTTCGACGAGGATCATTTTTAGGTACAATGACAAAATCATGTAACCAAGCGGCCGGCATGACTATTTCAATCGAAGCCTTTTCCAAAGCACATAACTTTTTAGCCATTTGGCTAACCCGCGTAAAATGCAGAAAATCGTGTGCGGGTTCTTCATTCAAAGTAATTAAGCGAATCTTTTCAATTATAAGTTTTTCGAAGTTATTTAAATCTAATGACATGATTAACCTAACTAGTCTAATGACTAAAAATAAAATGTTTAGATTTAGCTATTTCAGAGTACCCAATATTTTGATAAATCTTATTCGATGTTGGATTGGCAGCGTTTGTGTAAAGTACACAAAACTTTTTACCTAAATCAAGCATGGCCTGGCTAGCTTCTGCGACTAAAGAAGATGCATAACCCAACCCACGTAAATGCTTCGGCGTGTACACCAAGCTGATGCAAATTCCATTTTTTGTAGAACGCCCAACAGAATTCATTGATACAGGGTTATTATTTTCACCTAACCAAATATAAATTTCTTTCTGCTTTATTCTTCCAGCAATAATTGGTATAGAACTTTCATAAGAGCTAATTTGTTCTGGTAGTGATTCAACGATAAATTCATGTCGCCAGCGACTAACTACTTGGATATGCGATTTATCTGCCAGAACAAAATGACCTTTTGCTTTATTAATTTGATTTACATTGTCTAACTTATACATTTTTTGACCCATAGCTAATTTATAACTTATATTGGTACACTGAGCATATATGCGGGCGAATGCCTCTGATGTTAGTGATGGCCCGACTACTCCTGTTACTAGTATTTTTT
>JANOOI010000276.1:0-15521 GCA_031421235.1 Bdellovibrio sp. | reverse complement strand
GTCAGTGATCCTGTTAAATGGATATGTTCTTCTTGGTACTTCAACGGAAAACGTTTAAAGAAATCCAATAAAACTAAACTGAAAGGGTGCTTTAATAAAGCATCAATCGATTTTTCATTAGTGATAAATTCATTTAATATTTTTCTAAAATCAGCTACAGTTTCGTAGGCTTCCGGATTTTTTGTTTTCAGTGACGAGGACAACAAAAGATCTAGGGTATCACTTAACGTGATGCCATTTGTTTCTGAAACCAGCTCAGTAAATTCTTTTACTAATAATTTATGTGTGATCGATACAACCATGTTTAAACGCTAGCGTGATTACAGGTGCTTGTACATGACTTTGTGCGGGCCAATTGTGGGAATATCAAAGATTCTTCCGTGAAATAAAAATCCATTCTTTTGATAAAAACCAAATGCCGATTCGCGGGCGTTAAACCAGATTAAATCGGCTTGCTTTTCTTGAAGAATATCTAAACTTCTTAATAAAATTTTTGTTCCAATATTTTGACCTTGATGTGTCGGATCAACAGCCATACCACGTAAACGATAAGGGTTTATCGAAGTGCTAAAATCAGGATTTGCGTTTGGTAAAAAGGTTCCATTTCCAATCATTTTTTGATCGATAAAATAACCTAAATGAAACGAATCTTTGTGACTGTCTTCCGGATAGTGGCAAACATCAATGGGCTGATTGGGACGTAAAACTTTCGATCTTAATTCTAGACATTGGTGGGCTTTGACAAACCTGATTTCATGCATGACGTATATTGTTCAGGAATTATTTAAAGCGCAAATAATCTTTCCAGGTTTGTGGGACTTTTTCAGTCAACATCTCATGTTCTAAAACGGGCAGCCAGGTCGGTGCACGGGCGGGCTTTAATAAAGGCATTTTTGCTTTTTCTGGTGTGCGGTTGGCCTTTGTTTGGTTGCACTTGCGACAGGCTGTCACGACGTTAGTCCATGTTTTAGGGCCACCTTGCGAGGCCGGCAAAACATGATCGATCGTAAGCTCTTTAGCTAAGAAAACTTTAACACAATACTGGCACGTGAAGTTGACCCGAATGTAGACGTTTTCTCGGCAAAACCGAACGCCATCTATTTTTTTAGGACGCACGTAGCTTTTAAGACGTAGAACACTGGGTAAATTAAATGTCGCTGAGACTGATCTCACAAAGGCTGTGTGATATTCAAGGATATCGACTTTGTCTTGGAACCATAAGACTAGAGCTTTTTGCCATGGCACGATTCGTAAAGGCTCATAGCTGGCGTTTAGGATTAAGGCTTTGAAGGTCGTGGTGACTGTAACTGAATTCAATGCAACCATATGTATATTATAGGTCAGAAATGTCTCATTACAACATCTAAAATTCTTATGGCTAGAATAAGATATTTTTTTACTTGTTCTAGGGCGCAATTAAGGATATCAGTTTCACTCATTTTTAACTCGACTGTTTAACTCGGCTATTAATAAAAACTGGCTATAATTAACTGGCTACAAGTGAGGTTCACATGACACAAACACAGAATAACCAACCCCGTATTTTTGCTTTTAATTACGTGTTAAAGAACAGCAAAGGCGAATTGATTGATGCATCTGAGCCCAATCAGCCGCTTCCCTTTATGGAAGGTCGTAACCAAATCATTCCTACATTAGAAGTCGAAATTCTTAAATTAAATGAAGGCGACAAAAAAAATATTTCAATTAAAGCCGGTGAAGCCTACGGTGATTTTCGCGAAGATATGATCATGGAAGTTCCTAAAGAAGAAATGGCTAACATTAAAATTGAAATTGGTTCACATTTACAATTGCAATTAGGCGACGGCGTTAAAGTCGTTAAAGTCACAAAAATTTCTGAAACTCATGTCACGTTGGATGGAAATCATCCGCTAGCAGGCACAGATTTAACTTTTGATATTGAAGTCGTTCTTGTTCGTCACGCGACAGTGGATGAAGTTTTACATGGTCACGCTCATGGATTACATGGGGATGCTCACCATCACTAAAAACAGCTCAAATATTGGTCAAAAGACCAGCTTGGGCGATCACTAAACAATAAATGAGTTGTCAGATTATTGTGATAATTTAATCTATATATCAGAAGATTAATGCCCAAGGAGAATACAATGGCAAAAAAAATATATGTTGGGAACTTAGCGTTCTCTGTAACTGATGATGAATTACAACAAGCTTTCGCTTCATTTGGAACTATCATTTCCGCACGTGTTATTATGGACAAAATGTCCGGACGTAGCAAAGGTTTTGGTTTCGTTGAAATTGAAGACGATGCAGGAGCTGATACTGCAGTCGACAAAATGAATGGCCAAACTATAGCTGGCCGCGCGATTCGTGTATCTGAAGCTAAACCACAAGAGGACCGACCACGTCGTTCTTTTGGTGACGGCGGTGGCGGCGGCGGTGGTCGTGGTGGATACGGCGGCGGGAACAGCGGCGGCGGACGCGAATACTAATTTTTGTTTGAAGACATAAAAGTCGATTATTTGATAATTTGACGAACTGATCCTAGCTAACAGTAGGCTTTTTTGAGTAAAATATAACTTCTTTGAATTTCATTAAAGAAGGGAAACTCATGAGACCTTTAATATCAGCTAGGATCTTTTTTTTTCTGGTTACTGTTTGTTTAATTTCACCTTCTCTATCTCACGCAAAAAAAATAATCATATTAGGTGACTCACTGACTGAAGGCTACGGTGTAGCACAAGATTCAGCTTTTCCAGTTCTACTTCAAAAAAAAATAACAGCAGATAAAATCGATTGGATACTTGTCGGATCAGGTTCTAGCGGATCAACAACAGCTTCAGGTATTTCACGAATGAAATGGTTGATTCGTCAACAGCCAGATTTTATTTTTGTTATCTTAGGAAGTAATGATGGCCTGCGTGGTTTAAAAGTCGAAGAAACAGAAAAAAATTTGAATGAAACAATTCAGTACGGATTAAAAAATAAGATCAAAATCATTTTAGGTCAGTTGCATGTACCACCCAATTACGGCAAAGACTATTCAAAACAATTTTCTGATATTTATCCGCGTGTGGCTAAATATCAGAAAATTTTATTGGCTCCCTTTTTACTAGAAAACGTAGCTGGCGTAAAAGATTTAAATTTAGCAGATGGCATCCATCCTAATGAAAAAGGCCACAAACAAGTGGCAGATAACTTATATCCATTTTTAAAAAAAATCATGACAGAAAAGACGACAAGTAAGGAAATAAAAAAATGATTCAAATCAAAGATCTGACAAAATCGTATAAAATGGTTTCTGATGAAAACCAACAAGACATTCGGATATTGAATCAACTTAACTTAACAGTTCAAACCGGTGAAACTGTCGCCATTGTTGGTGCTTCAGGGTCTGGAAAATCCACTTTACTAGGGCTTGTCTCCGGATTAGATCAACCCGATTCTGGTGAAGTCATTATCAACGATCAAAGTTTACAAAAGCTAAATCAACAGGATGTGACAGGTTTTCGTGCTTCAAACATCGCTATCGTTTTTCAACAGTATTACTTAGTTCAGCATTTAACAGCGTTAGAAAATGTATTGCTGCCATTAGAAATTTTAAATCAAAAAGTTGACACAAATTTTGTAAATAATTTATTAGATCAAGTGGGCCTTAGCCATCGCATACACCATAAACCGAACCAGCTTTCAGGCGGTGAATCACAAAGATTAGCCCTAGCAAGAGCTTTAGTGATAAAGCCCAGTTTGCTGTTAGCCGATGAGCCCTCTGGCAGCTTAGATGTGGATACCGGGCAAAAAATAATGTCTTTATTTTTTGATCAAGTGAAAAAAAATAAAACAACGACTGTGCTTGTCACCCATGACCCAAGCTTAGCAAAGAAATGTGACCGGGTCTTTCAACTGATCAACGGGCAATTACAGGCCTTGGTATGATGTCTTTTTTTAAACTCATTCAATTTTCAATGAAAGATATTTTTTCACAAAAAAGGATCAGCACATTTTTTGTGACGAATCTTATTTTAGGATTTCTGGGATTCTTTCTTTTACAAATTTTTCAAAACAGCCTTGTCTTAGAAACACAAAGCAAGGCCCAAGAAACTTTAGGTGGCGATTTAGTCATTAGCGTCAGACGTGAACTGACTATCGAAGAAAAAGAAAAATTTGATTTAAAATTAAAAGAACAATTTATTTCAAAGACTCAATATTATGATTTTTTTGCGATGACAATTTTCAAAACCGACAAACTTGATTCCAAAACCCGACTTGTTTTGGTGAAAGCCATTGAAGAATCATACCCACTTTACGGTCAGTTTAAAAAAACTATTTTTCAAGATAATCAAGAAACCCCAATCTTTGTTGATCCAGAAATCATTGATCAATTTCAGATAGATACGAAAAAAATAAACCAAATTAGTCTGGGGGATCAAAAATTTAATCTATCTGGCGTTATACAATCAGATCCAACAAGAACTTTTAGGTTTGGTGCTTTAGCGCCGACAGTTTATATACGTTACACGGACTTGCCTAAAACAAATTTAATAAAAACCGGAAGCACAATCACATCTGTTGTGTCGTATAAGTTAAAAACACCAACAAATGCGAATCAATTAAAAAAAGACCTTGAAAAAACATTCACTGATTCATCCATCCGATTTTCAAGTGCTTTTTTACAAGAAGACAGCGGCAACAGGGTCTTTGACTATCTTTTAGATTATCTTAATCTGGTTTCGTTGGTAGCTATCGGACTGTCGTTTTTGTGTTTAGGATACATGCTTCAGTGGTTGTTCCAATTACAAATTAAAAACACAGCTTTATATAAAATTTTAGGGCTTAGTCATTGGCAAGCTGTTCAAACACAAATTATCAAAAATTTTGTATTATCATTGTTTGCTTTTTTAATTGCGACATTATTTGTGCTCATTCTTAAAACCCCACTTGAACAAATTATGTACTCTTATTTTGAAGTTTCAGCCAAATTAGATTTCACACTTAAAAGCTTTTTCGTGAATTTAGTTTTTATAGTTATTGGTCCACAGCTTGTGGCTATTCCAAGCTATTTAAATATTTATCAAATGGATCCCTTGCCGATTTTAAAAGGTCAAAACCACGATGTTCGCGAAAAATTCAACTTACAAAAAAATTTAGTGCTTGTCGGGTTGTTGGTTGTATTTTGGCTGATCGCCATTTTACAAAGTCAGTCATTACTGATTGGCTCAGCTTTTACGGGGGCTTTGTCAGCTATTGGTCTTTTGACTGTTTTAGTTTTGTTTTTATTTAAAGGTTTTATTCAAAAAATTGCTGATCAACTTGGTTTTCAAAATAAATATGCCATCACCAGTTTACTCAGACAAAAAAAATCGACATATTTGATTTTTACCACAATGACTTTATCCATTGCGATTTTAGTGCTTTTACCACAAATTAAAAAAAGCATTTTGAATGAGCTCAGACCACAAAGTGCGTCTAAAATTCCATCACTGTTTATGTTTGATATCCAGCCAGAACAAGTGGCCGGACTAGAAAAAATTGTTTTAGATAAAACTCAACAAAAATTGCAGCTCACACCGTTGGTCAGGTCACGAATACTTAAAATGAATGATGCAGACTATGAACGAAAAGCTGAATCGGAGTTCTTTAAAACACGTGAAGATGAAAATGAAGCCAGGTTTCGTAACCGCGGCGTTAATTTGACCTATAAAAAAGATCTGCAAGACTCAGAAACTATTGTCAAAGGTCGCTGGTTTAGTCGTGAATATAATCTTAGTGATAGCAATGAAAATTCTGACATTCCTGAAATCAGCTTAGAAGAACGCTACGCTGGTCGGGTGGGTGCAAAACTGGGTGATGTGTTAACATTTGATGTGCAGGGGTTAGAAATTAAGGGTCAAGTCACATCAATTAGACGTGTTCGCTGGACAAGCTTTCAGCCGAATTTTTTCGTCGTCTTTCAACCCGGTGTCTTAGAAGATGCTCCTCAGGTTTTTTTATCTGCTGTGAATAATTTAGCTACTGATCAAGTTCGAACGCTGCAGACAGATATCGTGAATTCTTTTTCAAATATATCGATTATTGATGTTCGTGAATCCGTGGAAAAGTCTTTAGTGTTTATTGATAAAATGGCACTGGCTTTACAGATCATGGCAGGTTTATCGTTGGTTGTGGGATTTTTTATATTTATTATTCTGATTAACACTCAGGTCCGTGAAAGGCTCAGTGAAATGAATCTACTTCAAGTTTTAGGGGCCGGGTTACCAGTTGTGTATTCAATATTTGTTAAGCAGTTTGCTCTTATTATTATTTTCAGTCTGTTTTTTGGGTTACTGTTTGGCTTAATCATGGCTTATTTTCTGATGGAAACATTATTTACACTGAGTCTCACATTTGATTTTACATCTCTTGGGGTTTTAATTATTCTTTTAACTACAGTGTTGGCTGGAATTATCTTTTTTGCGACTCGTCCAATCAGACATTTGCAACCTTTACAGCTTTTAAAAGACGGAGCTTAATTTGAATGGAAGTGATCAATCAAAACTAAAGGCTTCAATCAGTGAAGCTGTTCGTCGTCTTAAAAACGGCGAAGTCGTAGCGTTTCCTACAGAAACTGTTTACGGCCTGGGTGCGTGTATTGATCAGCCATTAGCAATTGAAAAAATATTTACAACTAAACAGCGTCCCTTTTTTGATCCGTTAATTGTGCATGTGCCTGATACTGAATCTGCAAAAAAATGTTTTAAAGATTGGGATCTATTCTGTGATCATCTGGCGCTCAGTTTTTGGCCAGGTCCTTTAACATTGGTCATGCCAAAATCAAAATTGATATCTGATATGATTACATCTGGCTTACCCAATGTTGGGGTGCGCATTCCTAAAAATGAAACGGCCATTCAATTACTTCAAGAAATCGGTGTTCCTTTAGCTGCACCAAGTGCCAACAAATTTGGTCAAACAAGTCCCACACAAGCCCTTCATGTGGAAAAAGAATTCAATAACTTTTTATCCAGCCAGGTTTTTGTGATTCACGACAAACCCAGTCAGGTTGGAATTGAATCCACGGTTTTATTTGTGCAAAAAAATACAGATAAAAATTTAGCTCAAACCTACAGTCTTTCAATTTTACGTAAAGGTATCATTTTAAAATCGGATATTGAAAAATCGTTAGCAAAAACAACATTCAAGCACATCTGGAATGATCAAATTGATAAAAAAAATGCGCCCGGGCATATGAAGCATCACTATATGCCAGCGATCCCGTTCGTGATTTGTAAAAATCCTGCCTTAAAATTGTCTGAACTTTCGAAAATTCTGAATGAAAAATTGAACCAACTACCAGACATCGTTGAAGGTGTGAAAATAGTTAAGCCCACATCAAACATCAGCAAAATTGAATTTTTACAGCTTTCAACTAATCCTGAATTAGCAGCCCGTGAAATTTACAGTCAGTTACGTTCTGCTAGCGACAGAAAGCCACAGGTTTTGTGTTTAATCCAAATGCCTTATCATCAGTCAGAATTATGGGAAAGTATTTTTGATAGGCTGTACAAAGCTGCCAGTTTGATTATAGAATAGTGAAATGAATTTACTTAAACAGATCCGTGCTTTATTTCGATTTTTTAAATTTGTATCGATCATCACAGTTTATCTGATTCATGGCTCTATTATTTATTTTGTAAATAAAGAGCCCATTCTTCGCAGACGACGTCTCATTCAAAACGGTTCTAAATACAGCCAAAGATTAATGAATGCTTTTAATGTTAAATTAATTTGCCATAATCCAATAAGTGATGATGAACGTTCGTTACTTGTGGGAAATCATGTGGGCTTTGTGGATATTCTTTGTTTGCAATCAATACGTCCTGCTGTTTTTATCACTTCGACAGAAATGAAAGAGGCCCCTGGTCTTGGCCAAATCTGTGAAGTCGGGGGTTGCACTTACGTGAACCGAAAAAATAGAAAAAGTATTCACGAAGAACTTAAGCATTTAGTCGATACACTTATAGATGGTTTTCGAATTGTGCTTTATGCTGAATCAGTTGCCTCAAACGGCGAGCAAGTTTTACCTTTCAAAAAAACATTGATGATGTCAGCAGGCTTGGCTGGCGTTCCGATTCGTCCATTTGTTTTTAACTTCAGAGACATCAACGGCGAAGGTGTTCAGTATAAAGACCGTGATGCTGTCTGCTGGTACGGGGATCAAACGTTTGGCCCAGCTATTTGGCGATCATTTCAATTAAATAAAATTACTTGTGAAATCGAATTCCTACCACTTGTTTACACAACTCCAGAAGACGATCGCACTGCTGTCGCTGAAAAAGTTCACAAAATGGTTTCTGATAAATTCGTTCCTTTTGTTAAGCCGAAGGTTTAGAAAATTATAAAATTTAAATTTTTTAGCTTTGAAGCTCATCTAGGATAAGCACCAAAAATGCATAAAGCCAAGATGGGCATACCCAGCTTGGCTTTATGAGCTTTCGAACTTCCTTTTTTGATCGGAGGTTCCGAATGCCGAATTTAACATATACACGATATAAGTTATTTCGACGTTTACTGAAGCTAACTTTAATTTTTTTAGGTTTGATTTATCAAATTCTAGAAATTTTGAAGCTTATTAAAGACCTGATCGCTTAAGAACTCGATTTTGTGACTCGCCAATCGTACAGTGAAGTTACTAAAGTCTAGGTCGGACTTAAAATCCGCGAAGTTTTGAAAGTTCACGGATTTTCTGACTAAAAATAAATCTTGGTTTGGGTGTGCCCGCTTATTTTATTGTAATTGCGTAGCCAGTACAGATAAAGCTAAAAGTTCTTTTTTAGGATTCTCGCCAACTTCAATTGATGCTTTTTTATTTGGGATAGCAATGATCTCTGGAGAAAAAGTTAATGTTTTTGATCCGTCTTTATTTAATTTTCCTATGTTGAATTTTAAATGCACAGTTTGTTTTCCATCAGCAGTTTTATGGTCTGTAGCCGTAACCTCAATGTAAGTAATATCAGTTTTGCCATTCGAAGTGATGAAACCTTTAGTGCCTTCTTTAACTGTCAAATCAGGTGAAAAAATATGTTTTCCATCCAGTGAGATATTCATTTTTAAATTATAAGTTTTTATTTGATTAGCAGCTAGTGTTGGTAAGCTAATACTGAAGGCGACAAGTGATATAAGTAAATTGTTTTTCATTTAAAAATCGTAGCTTAAAATAATCATTTTTCAAGCACCAAAAATGCATAAAGCCAAGATGGGCATACCCAGCTTGGCTTTATGAGCTTTCTAACTTCCTTTTTTGATCGGAGGTTCCGAATGCCGAATCTAACTTATACCCAATATAAGCTTGTTCGACGTTTATTGAAGCTAACTTTAATTTTTTTAGGTTTGATTTATCAAGTTCTAGAAATTTTGAAGCTTTTTAAAGACCTGATCTCTTAAGAACTCGATTTTGCAGCTCACCAAGCGTACAGTGAAGCTACTAAAGTCTAGGTCGGACTTAAAATCCGCGAAGTTTTGAAAGTTCACGGATTTTCTGACTAAAAATAAATCTTGGTTTGGGTGTGCCCGCTTATTTTATTGTAATTGCGTAGCTAGCAGCTCTTTCTATCTGGCAACATTCCACCAAACATCACCATCCTCACCATACTCAGTGATCAGCTTCCAAATCTTTGCGTCGTAATATAAATTTGATGGAATATTAGGCCTTAGATGAGCTGGATCACAGAACTCAAGATCTGATGAAAAAAGAGTAAATCTTGGATTTTTCTTCAAACAAGAAATTCGTTCATCATCAGGTTTAAGTACATGGACATCTAAGCCATTAAGATGAATATTTTCGTCTAAAATTTTAGAAAAAATTTGAGCAAGGACTCCGCTGCCTACGCTTATCCATAAATTTTTCGGCAATCTAGGCAAAGTCTCTTTTAAATTCAGCCATTGATCTTGAACTTGTTTTAACATTAAATTCTTATACTCCGGAGAATCAAAACCAAGTGGTATTTTATAAAATAAATCATTTTTTCTTAAAAAGTTTTTTGACATTTGCTCAGCACTGCAAAGATTGTTTGTGGCGACAATATGCGCTCCATATTTCTTGGCCAATGAAGTGAATTCATGTAAGGCTTTAGTTTTCGGATCTATCTCAGCAAAAATGGTGCACTTCATACTTAATTTTTCACAGACGTAGGCTAGCGCAACTTGTGCAAAACCTGCAAATGGACTGGCATAAATAAAGTGGTTATAGCCTAAAGCTGAAAGCTCAGACAAATATGGAGCTATAGCCCTTTGCTTTGTTCCTCCTGTCAGCAAATCTTCGCGTGCGACCCATGTTGTTCTTCCGCTAAATAATAATTTAGAAACTTCCACTTTTGGTGATAAGTCTAGTATTGTAGTTTTCTGTTTTTCTGAATTTTTTTTCATATTAATGCCATCCCTTGACTAGATTATTGTGGTGATCCTTGTTGAAGCCACGTTTGCAATAATAATTTTTGTTCATCAGTTAGACCAGTGCGTGGTGGCATATTCTGCACTACGAAAACTCTGTTAAAGATCTCTTCAGAAAATTTTTGTGTAACCTCATGTGTGGAAAAATCTAGTTCTAAACTAATGCCCGAATGACAGCCCTGACATGAGGTAGTAAATACATTGGCTTTTACCTGGTCGAAAGTTATCTTTTCATTGATTTGATCATCTTCAAGTATATTTTGTTCATTCATGCTTTGAAGAGCTGTGCGATTATAGTTGTTACAGGATACCACAAACAGTGTCATGCAAAGGACTATTAACTTTTTCATAAAGACCTCATTTCTTAATTTCATTTACAGCCAATATCAACGATTTAGATATGCAATATATAGAATATCTGATATTCTGTTTTAGAATGTTTAGACAAATACCTTTTAAAAAAGAATATGTATATTTTAAGAAATGCAGTGAATTGCTTAATATTTCTAGGGCTGCAGAACAGCTTGGTATAACTCAGTCTGCTTTATCAAAAATAATAGCTCAGTTAGAACACGAACTTAAGGTTCTGTTGTTTCAACGAACCTCACGTGGGCTAAAGTTAACTCCGCATGGTTTAAAGCTTTTGCATTCGATTAACAGTGCTGGGGACGTTTGGTTTGTTTCACAAAACAATGAAGTCATTTTGCCCACATGGCAAAAGCAACTTCATGTAGGTTTTCACCCCATAATAGGACGTAGCATTTTACCTGTTATTTTGCCAAATTTGTATAAAGCATTCGATGACTTTAATCTTATAACTAGTTTCGGTACATCCACTGAAATCACACAACGTGTGAATTTATTAGAAATAGACTTGGGATTCGTCATTAATCCTATCAAAAATCCGCGTCTAGTGCCGAAAAAGATAAAAAACGAATATATTGCGGTCTGGAAAAGTAAAACCAGCCACAAAATACTTATGTATAATCCAGAAATGTATTTAGCGCCAAAAATAGTAGAAAAATTATCTAATACTTTTAAGCTTATACCTATTAAAAATTATGATATTATTGCCGAATGTATTAACAAAGATATCTGCTACGGTATTTTGCCAAATCCTCTTGCGGAAAGTTACAATTTTATCAAGTATGGATCCGATCTTTTGTCTGTCGATTTGTGCATGGTTTTGCACACGAGTAAATTTTCTGCAGCTGATAGGAAAAAAATCTTCGAATTTTTTTCTGACTCATTAACGTTATAATTACAAAACCACTGCTTTAAATAAACCGCGAACTGAATTCCCCACATAGATGTCCACAGTTGATATTTCTGATTCGTGTAAAGATCGTTCTGCTATCTTATATTTAACAGAATCGATTTCGATAAAGCCTTTTTTTAAATGATGCGATCTAAATACACCATTGATGCAGCCCTCTGACAGTGGTGGAGTATAAATCTGATGATTCAGTTTGTAATACAAATTAAACATAGATGTTTCTACAAGATTTCCATTAGAATTTATCACAACAACATCGTCAGCTGGCGTAGATTTCGAATTGAACAGATTCATCCAGCTTGTTCGGTGATTAATTTTAAAAATTGAATCATTAATTTGGATAGAATATTTTTTTTCTAGTAAATATGTTTTATTTTCATGATGATATTCTATATGGCGATCAATCACAGAATCTGTCGTTAAATTTGATTCAATCGGGAATTCTAAACTGACTCTGTAATTTTTTGTAGAATCCATTTTGGCTAATAATTGCTTTTCAAGTTGTTTGTAAATTAAGACAACGTCATTTTCAGCTTTGTAATGCTTTAAAGCCTTGGACGTTCTTTCAATGTGATCTTCTAAATAGGTAAATCCATTTTTTGTGATCAACAATGTGTCTAAAACTTTAAAATCTTTTTTCTGAATATTAATGAAGCTGGATTTAGTTAAGTATTCTAGCCATTCTGATTTAGGATCAGAATCATAAACTATTCCACATCCGGCATAGTAATAGATTTCATGATTATTTTTTATAAAACTGCGGATAGCTATATTTAATGAAAAATCATTATTCTGCCACCAACCAATAGTTCCCGTGTAGAAATCACGTGAATACTCTTCGGTTTCATAGATTTTGATTAAGCTTTCACGTTTAGGACATCCAGAAATCGATCCCCCTGGAAACGTAGCTTGTAGAATGTCTGGCAATGCTTTCTGACTTTGAACTTCGATTTCTGAATAGGTATGCTTGGTATAACCCACATCTAAAATTTTTCTGTGAAAATTAACTTTTGAACCTTGTTTTGAGTCAGTGGCAATTGCATTTAAATCATTTCTTAATAAATCCACAATCATGGATAATTCGGCCGCTTCTTTTTCACTGTCGGCTAGCTGACTCATTTTTGAATCGGTGATTAATGTTCCCTTTATGGGCTGGGTTATGACTGTGTTGTTTTCTTTTTTAAGAAAAAGTTCAGGGGATAAACAAATAATTTCATTATCACTAAGTGGCAGAAACGCTGAATAGGGTGCGTGAACTTTATTGCAGTAATGATTAAATAGACTAAGACCATCAAGATTGCTTTTTATTTCTGCCTTCAGTGGCGCTGCTATGTTGATTTGATAAAATCGTCCAGCAGCGATGTCTTCTTTGATTGAATTAACTTGGCTGATGAATTTTTCTTCTGAAACTAGTGATTCAAACTGCAATGTACTGTCATTTTCTAATTGATACACATTCAGTTTATTTTTTAATTCTTTATTGTTAAGTATTTCGTGTGAATTCAAAATAAATACGTCGATAGCATTAGTCGTAATTAGTTTTTTTTGATTTGTAGATTGATCAAAGTTAATTTTAATCACTTTCATTTGTGATGAAAATTCTTTTTCAATCATTTTCAAGCTGTCGATGTCATTAAAAGACTTCAGATAGTAGTCTTCGCTATAAATATATTTTTCATTTTTGTAGAAACAAATTAAAGGCTTCATTGCTTTAAACCTTTAATGTTTAACAATTCAAAAATAAAATCTAAATACAGATCGTTTTTCTCTGTTAAAAAAGATTCAGGGTGAAATTGGTAACCCATCCAGTTTTTTTGTTTGTGTTTTATAATCATCGGAATATTTTTTTCAGTTTCAGCAATCGTTTGATAACTATCGTTCACTGAACACATTAACGAATGATAGCGGGCCACTTGAAGCTGATTCATTTTTTTGTTCGTGCTAGTAAGCGCTGAAGACTTTCCATGTAATGGCGGTGAGTAGGGTTTAACAACGCCGCCACTCACCACAGTCATCATTTGCATACCTAAACATATTCCTAGGACACATTGATCTGCAGGTAGGTTTTTTAAGTAATTTAAAGTCTCGGGATAATCGTTTGGTGATTTTGGTCCGGGGGATAAAATAATTAAATCAGCTTTAAGATTAGGTTTAGCGTTAATTTGTGCACAATCAATAATCTGAACATCAAAGGACTGCGACAACCAGTTCTTGATGTTCCATGTAAATGAATCGTGATGATCGATAATAATAGCTTTAAACACAATAGGGCGAATATAGCAGCCATTCTCTGGTCATAAAACCAGATCTTTAAAATCCTTAAAAAATAAATTGTCTTCGCTAAACTTACATATTATTTATATATGTAAATCATATGTAAATCATATGTAAATAAAGAGGGGTTGTTATATGAGTCAGGGCATTAATTATAGGTCATTAGTTCTTAGAAAAACTAGCTATTACAATAACTTAAATATAGTTATCTGGTTTATACAATTACTGCTTAGCCTTGTTTTCTTGATGAATTAGGAAGGATTACTTGGATGTTCAAACAAAAGTTTAAATTAAGCGTTGTAATCCAAATCGCCGTTTTCATTATTCAGTTTAAGGCCTTTTTTCTTCATCTTTTCAACCAGTGTCGTGCGGTTTAACCTCAACAATAAAGCCGCTTGGTTTTTGTTCCAGCCGGTTTTTTCTAAGGCCTTCATGATTAAAGCGTTTTCGAACTGATCAACAGCCGTATTAAAATCTAAACCTTCATCAGGTAATTCGATTGATCCTGTTTCAGCAAAACAAGCTGCTGCAGATTTGTATTTCGCTGGTAAATCTTGGGGTGTGACTTCGCCAGTCACTTTTAAAATACTTAAACGCTCAACTAAGTTTTCTAACTCACGGATATTTCCTGGCCAACCATAGTTCACCAAAGCAATTAAGGCTTCTGGTGAAAACCCAGATAAAGTTTTTGTTTTGTTTTTATTAAAATGATTCAAAAAATGATTAAGTAGTAATGGAATGTCTGTTTTTCGTTCACGTAAAGCAGGGATTTGTATCGGAATCACGTTTAAACGATAATAAAGATCTTCTCTGAATTTCCCTTCTTCAACGGCTCTTTCAAGATCAACATTCGTTGCCGTGATGACACGCACGTTGACTGAAATTGTTTTCGTAGAACCTACGGGTTCAAATTTTTTCTCTTGTAGGGCGCGTAAGATTTTAACTTGTAAGTTGGGCTCAAGATCACCGATTTCATCTAAGAATAAAGTCCCGTCGTCAGCCAACTCAAATCGACCAGCGCGATTGGCAACAGCCCCTGTAAAGGCGCCCTTCACGTGACCGAAAAGTTCACTTTCTAATAATTCAGAAGGGATTGCTCCGCAGTTAATCGCAATAAAAGGCCCTTTAGCTCGGCTTGAATTATAATGAATGGCACGGGCTACCAATTCTTTACCCGTTCCTGATTCACCCATAACTAAAACTGTGGATTCAGAATCAGCGACTCTTTCAACTAGGTTCAAACAACTTTTGATGCTTTCACTTTCACCGATGATTTGGCTGAATTTATATTTTGATGAAAGTTCTTGGCGTAATTGAATATTTTCAGTTTGTAAATTTTTGTGATCCAAAGCTTTACCAACTAAGCTAATTAACTCTTCCACATTGAATGGTTTCGTTAAAAAGTGATAGGCACCTTGCTGGGTGGCCTTTACAGCTGTATCAATTGATGCAAAACCGGTTAAAATAATCACTTCTATATCGGGATAAATAGACTTCATAAAACTCATGAATTCTAAACCGTCACCGTCAGGTAAATTCATATCAACAATAGCTAGATCAAATTTTT
>JANOOI010000275.1:0-3477 GCA_031421235.1 Bdellovibrio sp. | reverse complement strand
AAAATTGTGGGAAAACCTGGGTACAAACATGGACGTGATATTTTAGACGTGTGGTTTGATTCTGGCGTTTGTCATGCAGCTGTGCAAAGTAAGCGCGGTTACAAAAATACCCAAGCCGATATTTATTTAGAGGGTTCTGATCAACATCGTGGTTGGTTTAATACATCTATGCTTTCAAGTATGGCGACAACTGGTAAACCACCGTTTAAGGCTTTAATCACACATGGATTTGTGAATGATTCTCAGGGTCGCAAAATGAGTAAATCATTAGGTAACGTTGTTGATCCCAATGAAATTTCAAAAATAAGTGGATCAGAAATTATTCGCTTATGGGCGTCTTACGGCGATTACGGAACTGATGTCGGCTGTGGCAAAGAAGAATTAACCCGCGTTACAGAAACTTACCGTAAGATCCGCAACACCATGAGATTTTTATTAGGTTCAATATCTGATTTTAATCCAAAAACAGAAATGATAGCTGTTGATAAAATGCCGATGATTGATCGCTGGATGATGCATCAACTGAATAAACTAATCACTGATGTCACAAAATCATATGACGTTTATGAATTTTACAAAGTTTATCATTTATTAAATAATTTTTTCACTGTGACTTTGTCTGCGACCTATATGGATATTTTAAAAGATCGTCTGTATACATGGAAACATGACGGCACTGAGAGAAAAGCAGCGCAAACAGTTTATTATCATACAACATCAGCTTTGATTCGTATGATGGCACCAATACTAACGTTTTTAGCTGAGGAAAGTTATAGTTATGGCGCTTCAGCGCAGGATGGCGGTCAGCAGGATGCAAAGCTCGACTCAGTACTTCTTGAAGCTTTCCCTAAAGCGAACAAATCCTGGGAAGCCGCAGATCTTGATGTAACTTTTGATGAATTATTAAAAATCAGATCAGATGCACAAAAGAAATTAGAAGAACTTCGCACAGCTAAAATAATTGGTGCAAGCCTAGAAGCGCAATTATCAATTCAAGCCGAAGGCACTGCGTTTGAAGCTTTAGAAAAATTAAATAAAAGCCATGTAAAATGTAATTTACGCGAATTCTTTATTGTGTCTGAAGTGAAATTAATCAAAGGGCCTTTAGCAATCACGGCAACTAAAGCCACTGGTGAAAAATGTGTGCGGTGCTGGGTTTATTCTGATGCGATTTCAACAGCTGAGAAAACATTGGGTGTTTGCCCTAAATGTGTCGAAGCTTTGACGAGCACAACAACAGAGGCCTTGAACTAATGAAAAACAAAGTGACCTTACTTTTAACGATTTCAGGCATGGTCATAGCCCTTGATCAAATAACGAAAGTTTTAGTGCATACTCGGTTTCAGTTACACGAATCTATCACTATCATCGAAAATTTTTTTAACTTAACTTATGTTAGAAATTTTGGTGCGGCGTTCGGATTTTTGGCACAAACTCCTGTGCAGTTCAGAGAGATCTTTTTCTTAAGCATGCCGCCTTTTGCGTGCGCATTAATTTTATATATTTTGTGGGGGCTACATCCGAAGCAAACTAAACAAATCGTGGCGTTGTCTTTTGTTTTTGGTGGAGCTGTAGGAAATTATTTGGACCGTGTTCAATATCGATACGTCATCGATTTTATTGATTTTCATTTTTACAATAAACAGTCATGGCCCGCATTTAACATTGCTGATGTTGCCATCGTCAGTGGCGTGTTTACTTTAATTTATTTTATTTTAACAGATAAAGCCGATGTTAAAAATAACCTTCAGGAAAATTCACATTGAAGCCATTCATTAATCTTGGTTTTATTCAAATTCCGACTTTTTATCTGATTATTTCTTTGTCGTTATGTTTAAGTATTTTATGGTTTGGCCACAGTAAGCACCCTGATCATAAAAACCCAGCGAATTCACCAACATTTGGTTATGATTTAATATTCATTATTTTAATCAGTGGTTTTTTAGGGGCAAGACTTTTTCATATAATTTATGAAGAACCTGAATATTATTTTTTGTTCCCACTTGAAAGCATTAAGTTTTGGAATGGTGGTTTTGTTTATTACGGTGGATTTTTAGGATCACTAATTGCTAGTTATTTTTTCATTCGTTTAAAAAAAGAAAGTTTTTTAGCCTGGGCTGATTTTTTAACACCATTCTTATCGCTAACATACATGCTAGGACGATTGGGGTGTTTTTTTGAGGGCTGCTGCTACGGTAAATCCTGTGCATTACCCTGGGCTATCAGAAGCCAACATCCAACCCAGTTGTATATGTTTTTTAGTGAATTATTAATCCTATCTTTAATTATTTATGTGGAAAAAAACCAATTCAAAAAAACCTTAACAGATGGTTTTATTTTTATGATGTGGCTAACTTTAAGTTCTATAGCCCGCTTTATTGTCGAATTTTACAGGGCCGATGATCGCGGTACCTTTATTATGGGACTAAGCATATCACAAATCATCAGCGCGCTGGTGGCTATTGCTTGTGGAACTAAACTGTATTTATTGATATCTAAAAAACCGACTACCTAGCTGTTTT
This sequence comes from Bdellovibrio sp., assembly GCA_031421235.1. Taxonomy (GTDB): domain Bacteria; phylum Bdellovibrionota; class Bdellovibrionia; order Bdellovibrionales; family Bdellovibrionaceae; genus Pseudobdellovibrio. Next base: position 955 of record JANOOI010000275.1, on the reverse strand, counting down.
TCGAGCTGGTTATTGATCTGTCTACTGAACTTGTGCACCCTGAACAGATGAAAATACTTTATAACCAGTAGGCAATAAAGACATGCTGTCCACTGCGATCGTTCCACTGACTTCTTGTTGGTATTGATCACCCACACTGTGTGTGACTTTGAATTCGCCTTCGGCAGGCACGGCAGGAATAGTTAATGTGCTAGATGCACTGGATAAAACGGCTGTTGATGTTTTTTGGGGTATTACAGCTTCAATAACGCGAGAAATCTGTTCGACCAAAGATTCATTACCAAAAGGCGAACAACCCGTTAAAAATAAGGTCACAAATGCTAATTTGATAATTACATTCTTCATAGTACACATATCGGCATTTTCGCTAAAATATTAAGTATGTCTTATAATGAGACACAGTTAATACTAAAATCTATAATTCAGACCAACACGTGCAACCACGCCATCGATGTAGTAACCGAATGAAGGTTGGTACTGGGTATCTGTGATGTTTTCTGCTCTAACAAATGTTGATAGTTCTGAATTGATTTGAACATTCAAAGTGGCGTGCAACAAAGTGTATGAGCTTAACGTGACGATTCTACTGCCCGCACTGTCCCTTCGATCACCTGTGTGAATGGCCTCAAGACCTAAATCAATTTGATCATCTAATCCTAAATTAGCTTTAATAGAAGCTGTTCTTAACGGTCTTTTCACTAACCAATTACCTCGTGATAAATCTTTGGGCTCTTGATAACCACCAGAAAATTGTAAGTTAAGATCTAGATTTGATAAATAAACCCCTAAAAACCATTCAACCCCGCGCGTTTGTGTTTCAGAAATATTTTGATACTTTCGAGGGTTTCCCACTGAGACAATCAGATTTGAAAAACGTGTGTCAAAAGCTGTGGCTGAAATCAGGACTTCTGGTGTGAATTGTTTTTCAATAGTTGCTGAATAGGTTTTTACTTTT
>JANOOI010000274.1:0-6987 GCA_031421235.1 Bdellovibrio sp. | reverse complement strand
TGGCGAACGAAATTCAAGTGGTCAAATTAAATGGGAACAAAATGTAGCCAATGAAATTTCATCGGATTTGGAAAATAAAAATCAATTGCAAAAACCCACGTTAATGGGCTGGCAAGATAAACTTGTTTATGAATTTTTACGTGGTAAATACAACGTTGAAATCAAACAAGGCTTTATCGAAAAATTAACTTTGCAGGATCAAGAAAGCGGCATCGAATTAAACGTCGACCAGTTCATGAAAGCCTACGGTTCGCAGTTAAAGAACTTTACAAAATACCAAGTGAAAAAAATTGATGATCTAAATGAACAAGCAGAATTATTTGATCAGTCTGGCCAAGCGTCTGGTGTCATTTCATTCACGAAAAATGACCAAGGTCTGGTAACGGAAATAAAAATCCAATAGGAAAAATGTCAAAAAATAACTAAATTGACCTTTAAAAAAATACTTTTTTAAAGGTCAATTTAGTTTATTAATTAACACAATTTTCCGATAAGTGGATATGGTGTTTCCTGATTTAAATTCTGAAAATTCGATCCGAAATCCAAAGTATCAAGTGCAAATCCTTCACCGGTTGCTTTCAGTTGTGATTGATTATTTGGTGTTTGTTCCAGTAGTTAGTTTTTTACTATTCCTCGTCTTTAAAGATGGTCTTTATATTTACAAATCATTTCCCAATTCATCTGAAGCTAAAAACTTCTTTGTCATGTTTATTTTAGCTTTTGTTTTTGTCGTTTCATTTTTACAAGCCTTGTTTATTAGATTTAATTCAGCCACACCAGGCCAATATTTTATGAAAATAAAAATTGATTTCGACAATAAGGATGAATTTTTATTTTTCAGAGCATGGTCAAGACAGTTAGGCTTCGTGATCAGTTTTTTCTTTTTAGGTTTACCTTTTTTACGAATTTTAACAGATTTAAATAGACAAAGCTTTTATGAAAAAATGACGGGCACGCAATTAATCAGTCGGATTCCTTTATCGGAAAAATTAATGTGGAAAATAGAAAGTGACCGTAAATATTGGTCGTCATCATTAACGGCTCTGTATTTTTGCATTCTGCTTTTAGGTGGCTTTGTTTTTATGGATCGTTATAATCATTTAATTACATCACCGTTATCTTATGCCAAATTTAAAAACAATTCAGACCTGTGCAATGATTTTATGGACAAAGGGTCAAATCAGCGTTTGAAATCCTTAATAGCCATGAACTTAGTTGGCACTATTGATGATGAATGTTTAAACGAAGAAGCAGATTTTATTTTGTGGCGCAATATGACTGAAGATAAATCATTAGCTTACTTTGCTAAATATATTACCAGCGAATACAAAGATTACGAAAAAGAATATCTTGATCAAGCTTGTACAGAAAATAAAAAATCTGAAGGCTGCTTTTGGTCAAAAATATTTCAAAAACCAACCTTAGATGATATTGATTTGCCCGATGGTCATGAACAAAGTCTTTTAGGCCTTATTGTTCTTTATAAATTTAGTGATGATAAAGAAAAAACTTTTGAAAAAATAAAAAAATATAGCGATGAACCTTCAGTTAAAAAATTTATCGTGAAAGAGACAATTGTGCAGCTCAGCACTCAGTTAGAAAATAAATCACGGAAACCGGCTTCAGATAAACCTTCAGAGCCCGTGCAGTTTAAAGAACTTGATGATCATGAAGTTAAAAATAATCCTTACGAAGACATCCTTGAAATGGTTGAAGACCTATGATCATCCCTGGTCAGTTTAAGGATTTTAAAAATTTCAAAAACTTACTTTCACTTAACGCAACATCTGTTTTAGTTTTATCAAATACAATAATTTATCTTGCTATATTCGCACTGTACACTTTGAATTCATTAGATCAAAAAACCTATGATTTAGAAAAATTATCAAAGGTCAGTGAAATTTACAAACAGACATTAGATCCCTTAGAACAAAAAACCTATAATCCTAAAAATTTGCAAGTCGTTTACCGTGATCAAAGATTTTGGTACCGGGCTGCGGATTTCCCTTTTGTTGGCGATCAAGTTGAAGTGTCTCATGTTAGAAAATTTTTAACTGATTTGAAAGATGATTATAATGCTTCACCACAGTTTATTTATGGATTATCGCCATCGGCTACAACGCCTTGGGCCTGGATGACTTATCAGTTTACGCATGTTCAGTTTTTTCATTTTTTATCGAATACATTTTTTTTACTGATTATAGGCTGCTTACTACAAAAATCAGTTTCATCGGCTTGGGTTTTCACTGCTTATATTTTCGGAGGCCTTGGTGGAGGGCTTGGCTATTTGCTCATGAACGATGCCAGTGAAATCGCTGTCATCGGCGCCAGTGGATCAATTTGTAGTTTGATGATGTTTTTGTGCATCGTAAAAGGTGCTAAATCCATTGAATGGACTTATTTTTTATCGCCCGCAAAAAACATGTTCGGTATTATTTATTTACCTGCGATTTTTATATTCCCGATTTATTTGCTTTCTGATTTTACGACAGTTTTACAACACCAATCCGGTGTGCAATCAGCAGTCGCCCATTCAGCCCACATCGGCGGGGCTTTATCAGGACTGTTTATGGGGATTTATTACTTAGTTGAAAAAAATCTTAAAATATCACTTTTAGAAAGCTGGCGTGGTTATATCAGTTTAGCTGAATATAAAAGGCTCAGGACCGAATTTATTTCTGAGCCCGATGAAAACTCTAATCAGGACTCTGAAAACGAAAAAGCGGGTTAGGTCGAATGACTAACCCTCTTCAGGAGCAAATCCACGGCGCATTGTATTTTCAGTAATGACAATAGGCTCTGTGAATTGTTTTAAATAATCAGGGCCACCGGTTTTTGAACCAATACCTGACATTTTATAGCCACCAAACGGATGACGATCAACCATCGCTCCTGTGATGCCGCGATTGATATACATATTGCCAACTTCTAATTCGTTTTTAATACGTTCAATATTGGCTGGGCTTCTTGAAAAAACTCCGCCTGTTAAGGCGTATTCAGTTGAATTAGCATATTCAATAGCCGCAGTTAAATCTTTAGCTTTAATAATTGCAACTATTGGACCAAAAAATTCGTTCTGCGCAATATCATCGTTGGACTGGACGTCGCCAAACAAAGTTACCGGAACAAAATAACCATTTTCAGGTGCTGCCCCCTTAAATAACAATTTATATTTTTGGCTGGCATCAGTAATTGTTTTTTGTAATCGGGTGTAAGCTTCTTCATCGACCACTGGGCCGTAATAGCCTTTTGGGTTTTCTGCTGATGAAACTTCAATTGATTTTGCACCTTCAATTAAGCGATCGACAAATTTTTCATAAACACTTTCAAGAACAATAACTCTGGATGCCGCAGAACATTTCTGTCCTGCGTAACCAAATGCCGAATACAGAACACCGTCAACGGCTTCATCAAGATCAGCATCGCTATCGATGATGACAGCGTTTTTTCCGCCCATTTCAATAATACAACGTTTAACGTGTTGCTGTTTGGGTTGTACAACGGCTGCATTTTTTGCAATTAATAAACCCACCGTTTTTGACCCGGTAAAAGCAATTGTTGTTGTTAAATGATGTTTCACTAAATAATCACCAACAACTTCGCCGTAACCTGGTAAAAATTGAAGAACATTTTCTGGAAGACCCGCTTCAATAAATAAATTCATTAGCCCTTGTGCAACTAGCGATGATTGTTCGGCAGGTTTCATCACCACAGTGTTACCAGTGACAAGGGCTGCGGAAACTTGCCCAGCTAATATAGCTAACGGAAAATTCCACGGCGATATCACAGTGACTACTCCGCGTGGTTTATAAAAATAATGGCTGGTTTCGCCTGGGGCATGGCCCACACGCTGCGGTTTATTTAATTCACGTTGATGACGGGCATAGTAACGTAAAAAATCAATCGCTTCGCAAACATCACCATCGGCTTCGGCCCAAGGTTTTCCGACTTCTAGAATTTGAGTCGCCATTAAATCATAACGGTATTTGACCATCAGATTTGCCACGCGATCTAAATAGCTAGCTCTGATCTCTATGGTTGTCTTAGACCATGTTTTAAAAGCCAAGTGGCTTGCGCCAATTGCTTTTTCAGCTAATGCAGTGTCTGCCATCTGTACGGTAGCCACAACTTCGCTGGTTAATGATGGATTCACGCGTTTAAAAATATCTGTTGTTGTGATTTTTTCTTTGCCAATAATGGGTTGAACTTGAACTGGTAATTGAGATTTTATTTTTTTAATTCCGGCTATGGTTTTTGTTCTGACTTCTGACAGAGCAAAATCAAGATAAGGCTCATTGTAGAATTTATTTTTAGGGTTAGTCACTTCACCGCTTGTTGCCGTAAGACCTAGGGCAGGATCTTTTAATAATTCAGCTGAAGTTTTACCGTCTGCGAATTTTCCACGAAGCCATGATTCATTCGATGTATTTTCTAATAAACGACGTACTAAATACGCCATACCTGGGATTAATTCACCCACAGGCGCGTATTCACGCACGCGGTAACCCATATCGGCTAATGATTTTTTAATGGGTTCGGCCATTCCGTAAAGCATTTGAATTTCAAAAGCATTTTGCGAAAGACCCAACTGTTCAGCTTTAACAAAAGCTGATGATAAAGTTCTGACATTATGCGAAGCCAAAGCCACACGAATAAATTTATAATTTTCTAAAAGTAAATGCGCACAGGCTTCGTAATTAGCATCACTTTCAGCTTTGTTTAAGTAAACAGGAATTGACCAATTTTTTTGTTTGGCTTCAATGGTTTCCGAATCCCAGTAAGCACCCTTCACTAAACGAATCGTAAACGGAGTTCCCCGGACTCTGGCGTAATCAATATAATCTTTAATGTCCGCATATGAATCACGTAAGTAAGCTTGAACTACGCAACCGAAAAATTTATAATTTTTAAATTCAGGTTCGCTGATTAATTCTTTAAATACTTCGACAGTTAAATGTTTAACTCCGTAGTGTTCCATATCTAAATTAATAAATACGCCTAAATCCATCCCTTTTTTAAATATGGGTCGTAAGCGATCTTTAATTATTTTTTTAGATTCATCCCAGGCCTTATCATTTATTTGTGAATACAGGGCAGTCATTTTCACAGACACATTCACTTTAGGAATCGCACCATCCGCATCACGATCAAGTAACGCAATTTCATTCCACGTCGCTGCATCTTTCGCCAGCCATTCGATCAGATCAATATATTTTTTATGATAGTCTAAAGCTTCTTTTTCAGAAAGAGTGGCTTCACCTAAAATATCCACAGTAAAAGTTAAATTATTTTTTCTAGCTTTTTTTAAAACAGTTAAGGCCTCATCAGCGGTTTCGCCGGTGATAAACATTTTTGCCATAGCTGTTACATTTTTCTTAATCGCCCCGGCCATTAAACCTGGCGCAAGACTACCAAGACCTAACCCCACATTAAACACGGCAGGTAGTTCAGTTTTTCCACCTTCAGAAAAATATTCTTTTAAGTGTGTAGCCACATCATCGCCTGAATTTAAAGAGGGAAGCACATCGACAAAACGAAACATGTTAGTTTTAAATTTTTCGTTTTTCATGCTCCATTCCATAATCGAGCCATACCAGAAATCTTTTGAAAAAAGAGAAACTTTAGATTGAGATTCCATACGGCGAAGAATTTCTTCACCTTTTAAGATCACTTTATTTTGGACATCTTGTGTTTGCATGACAGTGTTTTACCTCTGGTAAAACGGGCAAAGCAATAATTTTCGACAAGCTTAGATTTTCATCAGTTTTACGGGCTGTTCATGGTTCTGTAAGGCAGTTGTTAGCCCTGAACAACACCCTTATCACGAACAAACCAAGTGCTGTCTTTGATTTCAAAAACCATATACTGCGCTGGTGCCCAGTGTGAATATTCAAATGAGGTCAGATTTTGATCGCAATTGATAACTGACATAGCTTCTTCAATCCAATCAAAATGCGTGCACAGCATATAAACCTTGTCGCGGCTTTGTAAGGCGATTTGATCCAGCGAGCTGATTGTTTTGAGCACGCGGTTTCTAAATTCAGTGCCCGATTCATGATTCTGCCTGACTGACAATTGATCTATTTTTTCACATTGAACATGATGATGTTTAATTATTTTTTCCACTGTTTGGTAAGTTCTTTGGCTGTCTGAAACCCAGCACACATTGGGTACAGCAAGAGCTCCTTTTTCAACTAATTTAAGCAGTTCACCAGCCTGTGAAAAGCCTTTGTCGCTGAGTGTTGGGTCCTCGATGGGTATAAATGTTTTATGGCCATGGCGAATTAAAATTAAATACATAAAAATAGTTTAGCTAAGTTCTTGAGAACCTGTCACTGATTTGGTATTTTTATAGCCTATGTCTAAAATACACCGTTATAGCTCAAATGATTTTACAGTTCGTATTGCAGCAGTTGATGCGACTCAGGTCGTGCAAGAAATGAAAATGTTGCAAAACACTTTACCTATAGCAACAGTCGGTGTGGGTAAAGCCATGGTCGGTGCGTTATTATTAGCAAGCCAATTAAAAGAAAAACAACAAGTAGGACTTCTATTTCGTGGTAACGGATCCATAAAAAGTATTTACGCAGAAGCCGATTACGAAGGCCGCGTGCGAGCATTCACACCAAATCCACAATATGTACCTGCAAATTACGATAATGGTTTAAGTGTTGCGGAAGCCCTAGGTAAAGGAACACTTACAGTTGCAAGACATCAACCTTTTCAAAAGCAACCGTTCAATGGAACTGTTGAATTAGTGTCTGGTGAAATCGGTGAAGATATTGCGCACTACTTACATCAATCACATCAGATTAGATCGATTGTATCATTAGGAATTTTTATTGATGAATTCGGTCAGTGTGTAAAAGCCGGGGGTGTCATTATTGAAATTATGCCGGGTGTGGATGAAAAAATTGTTGAAACGATTCAATTTAACACTGACATTATGAAGCCCAGCATTTCTAAAATTTTAATGGAAGGCGGTAA
>JANOOI010000273.1:0-2399 GCA_031421235.1 Bdellovibrio sp. | reverse complement strand
GGCAAAACACTGGACGCATGACCCCAGCTATTATTACTTTAACAGCTAATAAAGAATCAATTATATCTCTAAAAAAAGAATTTTACTTTCAATATGAAAGTATTCAAAACCTTCAACAAACGGGTTCTTTAGTTGCGACGTTACAACCCATGCCTAAAGCAGCTTATTTAAATATTAATGTTCAGAACGGTGGCCTGAACCCGGTTGTTTTTGTAAACGGTCAACGTCTTACAGAAAAGCCGCCTATCAAAAGATACACTGTTTCTGCTGATACAGAAATCATCGTGAGCGCTATCAATCCAGTGACTCAATTTAAAGACCAAGTAAAAGTTAAAGTTGGTGCTAATATTGAAAAAAATATTGATTTAATCTTAGGTCGATCTCAACAGAATAGAAATATCAGTAATGACTTTGAAAAATAAACAAGAACAACAATCTGTCGCACTTTGGCTTGAAAAAGTTTATGCCAAAAAAGCACAAAAAGCCGTGCGCTATTGTAAAGATAATATTTGGGTAGATTTAAGTTATGGCGATTATCTTAAAAAGATTTATCATTTTCAGACTTTAATTAAAGAAAATAAAATAAAAAAAGGGCAATTTGTTGCTCTTATTTCTAATACACGCTGGGAGTGGGCAACTTTTGATGTGGCTGCACTATCAATGGGTGTCGTGCTTGTTCCTATCTACCCTAACCTATCAGACGATGATGTTGAATATATTTTAAATCACAGCCAATGTTCTTTGGCTATTCTAGAAAATTCAAAAATAGCTGAACAGTTTAACCGTGTTCAAGCAAAAATTATATTAAAACAAAACACAAAGCAAAATTCTGAACAGAATGCTGAACAAAAAAATCGAATTCCGTCATTTCAGATCGACAAAATTGATCTTGATGCAACTTATGTTCAAGATTCTCATATCCAAGAAATGATCACAGAAGCACATACGATTAAATCAACAGATCCGGCGACTTTAATCTACACTTCAGGCACGACTGGGCAGCCCAAAGGTGTTCTTCATGCCCACAAGGCACTGATATCAGAAATCTCGGAAGCTTTTGATTTATTCGCTATTTATGCAGATGATATTTCACTGGCTTTTTTACCATTTGCGCACATCATGGGGCGAATTGAACACTGGGGGGCTTTATATAAAACCTCACAAGTCGCCTACGCTGAGTCAATTGATAGTCTAAAGAAAAATCTTGTTGAAATTCAGCCCACATTTTTAATGGCTGTGCCACGCATATTTGAAAAAATCTATGCGGGCATCATGACAAAAGTTTCTATTAGCAAGCTAAAGAAAAAATTATTTGATGAAGCCCTGTCTACAGCAAAAAAAATGAATTACTACCGTGAAACCGGACAAGTCGCTCCGTTATTAGAAGCTTTAAAATATGAAGCTTTAACTAAAATTGCCTTTTCGCCAGTTAAGCTAGCTTTTGGTGGAAGATTACGTTTTGCAATTAGCGGCGGAGCACCTTTAAATTCTGAACTAGAGAAATTTTTCTCCTATATGGGTATACAAATCTTTGAAGGTTATGGTTTAACAGAAACTTTCGCAGCGATTTGTGTGAACACTTATCAACACAAAAAAAATGGCACGGTCGGTAAACCCATCGGTGATGTCAAAATTAAATTTGCTGATGATGGTGAAATATTAGTCCAAAGTGATAAATGTCTCGTTGAATATTACAAAAATCCCGAAGCCACTGCGAATTCTTTTATTAGTTATCCCAACGACAATAAAAATGCAGCTAAAAATTCGTCACTTAAGAAATCTGATCTATCAGAGCACGCCATTAACAATAAGTACTTTGCCACCGGTGATATTGGCGAATTTACTGCTGATGGTTTTTTAAAAATCACTGATCGAAAAAAAGATTTGATCAAAACAAGTGGTGGCAAATATGTGGCTCCTCAAAAACTTGAAGGCCTTTTAAAGCAAGAACCTTTAATTTCAAATGTATTAGTCTGCGGTGATCAACAAAAATTCGTTGCTGCACTTATTTCTGTAGAAAGCTTACAAGCCAATGCCACTGGTGAAGAACGCAAATTAGCTTTAGCGAAAATTAAAACACAAGTTCAAAACGTAAATTCACAACTAGCCAGTTTTGAATCCATCAAAAAATATGAAGTTCTTTTTGAAGCATGGTCGGTCGAAAACGGCTGTCTAACTCCATCTATGAAAGTGAAACGTAAATTCATTGAAAAGCGCTATTCTCATGTCATCGACAGCATCTATAATAAGTCTTCTGCTGATTAATTCTGTTTCTGCTATCCGTAATCTGAGATCGGTAAGCGGTACTGGCATACCCGTAATCTACAACCCGTAATCTACAACCCGTAATCTACAACCCGTAATCTACAACCCGTAATCTACAACCCGTAATCTACAAC
>JANOOI010000272.1:0-2136 GCA_031421235.1 Bdellovibrio sp. | reverse complement strand
TCATAAGCCAAACGCTCAGCGGATAATCCCTTTCTGAGGCGCTCACTCTTTATTCGGGAACCTAATTTTTTGAGTAAAACATCATTTTTGTCTCGCACATCTATAAACTTATGAATATTTAGCCGATGAATAGTTCGATATACCGAACTGATATGCCGAACTAGACCTAAGTACTTCATATAAAGGAATCGCAATGAAACAATCAAATTTTATCTGGCTCTTGATACCATTATTGTTTTCAGGATGTACCAGTATTCGAGTTTACAAAAATAAAGAATTTGATAAAACACCAAGCTCTATAGCCGTTGCTGCTGGTGCAGGTGTATTAGGTGTGCAGTTCAAAGAATTATTTAAGTCTTACGGATTTAAAATAATTTCCACAGAGGGTGGAACACAAACAGAAAAAGTAAGTGACAACAAAACCATTACTGTTAGTAAGAACAAATATAAATATGCCCTTAACATTACATCTGTCCGTGAAGACTCCTGCTTTCCTACTGGCGGCGCAATGCTTAACTTTGAGTTAAACCTAGTAAATGTCGATTCTGGCGAAGAAATTCTTTCGATGTCGGGACGTGATTGTGAGCAAAGCATAGTTCGACGGTTTAAGAAAGAAATCGGGTTTTAGCTATGAGAAGTTATGAGCAAATAGATGCAGAATTAAATAATCTTGCAAATACTTTACTGGTTGAACATTTTGACATCATTCCAAATTCACTTGCGTCATGTGGTGAACTTCCTTTTAAATCATTAGCTGATCTAAAAGTCGCAATTGAAAATAAAAGTATAATTTTTCATAGGCACTCAACTTATGTTCCTTGGATTGCAGAATTTTTTACTAGTGATTACGAGAAAGAGTTAATCTATCGAGGGAGAGCATGGACACTATTTTGGTTAGTACTTTGCTTCGCTTTGAGCTACAAGTTTAGTTTTATTTTCTTACTTTTGCTAGTGCCAGCTTTATTTTCATGGAGCAGATCAGTTCAAAAGGCTTATACATACGCGATAGTTAGGACAGCACTTAGGTCCGAAAAAGGTTTTAGCATTTTGTATGGACTTAAACAATTCATGCTCATTTCTGCCGTAGAAAACAAAGTCTGGAGCTATAAGGGGCCAATGGAACGCGTTGAAGAGTATGCAAATCAGAAATCAAAAGCGCTTTAGATTACTTTTTTTTAGTTTAACGAATCGACTTTAAGAATACTCACTAGACTTGTTGGTAACTTAGCAGTGACTTGGAATTTATTTTTAAAAAATAGAAACTGTAGAGGTGGTATAATTTTAAATTCAGTCGTAGGGAATATCTTCTGCCATCATTTTCCAATCAATTTCATCTTTTATCTGTGTCGTAAGATTCTTAAATCTTAAGTGGATGAAATCTTGAAGCAAAACGACTTGTAATTTTGAGCAGTAGTTTTTCGAGTCAATCGGTGTTGATTGTAAATTCAGGACGACTTTAAAAGATGGTAAGTAGAATTTGTCATCTTTTTTCGCTTGTGAACTTGGTCCAATGCCTTTCGGCAACACGACTGCATTTGTATGACTTTCCTCTACCCACTTCTTAATCAATGAATTTGCAAGTTTGACTGTGAATTTTTCTTTTAAAGAACCAAAATAAGTAGGAGAAATAGTTAGCGATTCTATAAAAACAACTGGACCGCTAGGTATTCTGAATACATGCAAATATGGCATGACATCACGGCGATCAATCACTGGCAGCTTCACATCCATTTGTTCCTCATAAAGTTTTAGAAATCCTTTACCACTTTTTTGTCGCCCAGAAACATACTCGGGTAAAATTTTCCGAAGTGCTCCGCATTGCTAACGTACTATATTTAATGGGTACGATTGTGGGTACAGTATGGAGTACTTCAATAACTATCAGAAAGTCCTCAGGAATTTAGACAATTTGGAGGTGGGTGAGGGCTTCGCACCCCCGTAACAGCTTTTGCAGAGCCGTGCCTAACTCCTCGGCCAACCCACCATCTAACAACTGCTTAAGCTAAAAGAGACCCCATTTAAAGTCAACTCATGCCCCTTTCTAATAGCCGAAAAGGCTTTATGACCCACTCCTCTGCTTTATCGAAGTCGCTGATTGTTAGTTTTATTTCGCTAGAAGTTTCAGCAGCGCGATCA
>JANOOI010000271.1:0-2296 GCA_031421235.1 Bdellovibrio sp. | reverse complement strand
CATTCAAGTCGTTAGATCGTTTATGCGGTTGCGTGAAATGGTGATATCACACAGCGAATTATCTAAAAAACTCTCAAGTTTAGAAAAAAAATACGATTCACAATTTAAAGTTGTTTTCGAGGCTATTCAGAAGTTGATGGTTGAGCCTGAAGTGCCACAGAAGAAGATCGGCATATAAATTCTTTGAGGTCACAATTTGTTACCTCAAAGGTTTGCGTCTTTAAGTCCACTTAATTAGGTCAAAATTCAAATAATAAAACTTATCTACTTTAATTAGAAATAACTTTAAATACTATCTCTCGCTTTTTATTTTCATTCGAAAAGAATCAATTTTAATTACAAACTGTAGATCATTTTTTGCTAAATCTTTTGAATACTTAGTGTTGTATTGATCAAAGAGTTCATCAATTAAAGTAAATACACGCTTTCCTGAGTATTTGAGCTGATAAGTTTCTAATTTTGAAAGTGCTACAGTTTTTAAATTTTTATTAGCTCCTAAATAAAGATATGCTGCGAATATAAGTTTGTTATTATGGTCTACTGATAAATTTTCAATGCATATATCAGCCCCAGCATTTCGAATTTCTTGTTCAGTACTTATTTTTTTAATAGAATAAGACAAATTTAAACACTTCCAGTTGATCTCTATATTTTTTTGCGCTTTCAATTCTTCTGAACTACATTTTCTCTTTTTACTCACCTGAAAATTGGTTTTACAACCGGAAAATTCCGGGCAAATTGTATGTTTAAAAGCAATAAATGAATCACCAACTGCAATTTTTGTGTTCAGTCCATTAATCTCTCGTCGCTCTGGGTTCTTGCTAGGGTCAGTGCAGGGATTTTTTTCTGTCGAGCAAATTTCTATAATTTCAACATCACATTTTTTCGACGGGTTTTTACAGTCAAAAACTTTTGTAATTTCAATTATAGGCTCACAGCCGCTAACATCTGATGCCTGTAATGATTGAGTACTAAAAATTATAGAGATATATAATAAACTTAAAACTGTTAATATTTTCATAACCACCTCATTTTACTAATGTTTAATCTACAACCTCACAACAAAACTTAAATTACGACCAGCGTTGGTGTGGTCTCTGCGGTAAGAATGAAAATCTGCTCTGGTTAACGTATCAAAATTTAAATCTGTTAGCTGGGTCACAATGTTTTCATCTAGGCTAGACATGACTATTTTTTTAAGATCAATATGAAATTTGTTTCCGACTTTTTCAAAGATATCCGCTTCTGAATATTTTTTATTTCTTAGACCCACTAAATAGCCAGCATGCAGTTTTTGGTAAACATCAATGTCGACTTCGAAGGATTGTTTATGAATATGTGGACCAATAAACACTTGTAGGTTTTTTAGCTTTGTGTGATCAACAGATTTCTGAAAAATTCTATTTTCAACGCCTTTCCACCCCGCATGAACAGATAGAATCATTTCCGTGGTAGCGTCATAAACTAAGATTGGCAAACAATCTGCGGTTCTAACAATGAGGGCTTTGTTTTTTTCAGTGGTGTAATGGCCATCAGCTTCTGTACTTTCAGAAATTGGTATAGATTGAATACAGATATCTGAATGAGTTTGTTTAATTTGTCTGAATTCATAATAAGGATATTCTGATTCAAGGTGATCAATGGTTGATGTGCTTTTTCCGAAAAAAATATGAATTTTATCTGTAATACATTCAAAACCCAGATCCGTTTCATTAAATTTCATTTAGCGAAGCCCCCAGCTTTGAATCAATTTTAAATCTTCGCTTGGCCAATCAGATTTAAACAGCATTTTTTCACCGGTTTTTGGATGATCAAAACCTAATTCAGCAGCATGAAGATAAAATCTTTTTAATGAATACTCTTTATATTTTTTTGCAGAATAGCCATAAGTTAAATCACCAACAAGTGGTTTTACATGTTCAGATAAATGGACTCTGATTTGATGGGTTCTACCAGTTTCTAACTGTACTTTAATGTATGATAATTTCGAAGCCTCTTTAATCAGTTCATAATGTGTGACAGCCCATTTACCTTTTTCAAAATTTGGATCAAAGTGAGTCATGATTTGATTGTTAATTTTAATAGAGGCATATCTTTTTCGATCTGTTAAATGTCTGGCTAAATATGAACTGACAGTAGCTTTTTTGGTTTTCAAATTGCCATCTACTATTGCGTAATAAACACGATGGGTCGTTTTATTTTTAAACTGATTTGATAAATTTTCATGAGACTGATCGTTTTTTGCAATGACAAGTAATCCGCTAGTTTCTTTATCAATACGATGAACTATACCAGG
>JANOOI010000270.1:0-11032 GCA_031421235.1 Bdellovibrio sp. | reverse complement strand
CCCGGAGCTAAATCATTAAGACCCTTGATTGATAATAAATCTTTTTCTTGAACTTTATCGTAATCTTTTACATCTACAAAAGTAGCCGCTAGAACACCTTGTTTTTTTAAATTTGTTTCATGAATTCGTGCAAAAGATTTTGTGATCACCGCCGTACAACCTAAAAATCGTGGTGACATCGCTGCATGTTCACGCGAAGATCCTTCACCGTAATTTTCATCACCGATGATCATCCACGGTTTCCCCGCTTTTTGATATTCACGAGCGATCTGTGCGAATTCTTTTTTCTCTCCAGTTAATTGGTTAACACCTTTACCGATTTCACCAGCAAAAGCATTATCAGCACCTAATAACATGTTGTCAGAAATTTTATCTAAGTGACCGCGGAAGTTTAACCATTTTCCACCCGGGCTGATATGATCTGTTGTGCACTTACCTTTAGCTTTCGCTAGTAATAAATGACCTTCAAAATCCTGACCGTTCCAAACTGTGAATGGTTTTAATAATTGCAATCGTGGTGAGTTTTCTGCAATCGCGACAGACGCTGCTGCCCCGGCTGGTTTTTGATAACCTTCAGTATCAGGCATGAATCCTTTTTCAGGAAGTTCTGGCGCTTGCGGAGCTTGTAATTTAATTTTTCCGTTAGGACCAACAAGCTCATCAGTCATTGGATTAAAATCTAAACGCCCTGCTAAACCTAAAGCCATCACGATTTCTGGCGAACCAATAAACGCTAATGTTTCCGGATTCGCATCATTACGTCCACGGAAATTTCTATTAAATGAAGTAATAATTGTGTTCTTATCACCAGTTTTAATATCATCACGTTTCCACTGACCAATACAAGGACCACAGGCATTCGCTAATACTACAGCACCAACAGCTTCAAATGTCTTCATCTGACCATCACGTGTAATTGTATTTTGAATTTGTGTTGACCCTGGTGAAACCAAGAAAGGCTGACTCATTTTTACACCAATTTTAATCGCTTGTTCAGCTAAGTGCGCTGAACGTCCGATGTCTTCATAAGAAGAATTTGTGCAAGATCCGATTAAGGCACTTGATAATTTTAATGTCCAACCGTTGGCTTTAGCTTCTTCAGCCATTTTACTTATAGGACGTGCTAAATCTGGACTATGTGGACCTACTAAATGCGGTTCTAAAGTTGATAAATCAATTTCATAGACTTCGTCGAAATATTTTTTGGGATCATTAATCACATCTTCATCGGCACGTAAAATATCTTTGTTCGCATCAGCTACTGCAGCTAATTCAGCACGGCCAGTGGCTTTTAAATAACCAGACATTTTAGTATCATAAGGAAAAACTGAACATGTTGCACCTAATTCGGCTCCCATATTTGTAATAGTCGCTTTACCCGTACATGAAATGCTATCTGCACCTTCACCAAAATATTCAACGATTTTATCAGTTCCACCTTTTACAGTTAACATTCCGCAAAGTTTTAAAATCACATCTTTTGCTGATGTCCAGCCACTCATTTTTCCTTTAAGGTGAATACCAATTAGTTTTGGATTTTTTACTTCCCAAGGTAATCCCACCATCACATCACTGGCATCAGATCCACCAACACCGACAGCACACATCCCTAGGCCACCAGCATTCGGTGTATGAGAATCAGTGCCGATCATTAAACCACCAGGGAATGCGTAGTTTTCCAAAATCACTTGATGTATAATTCCTGCACCTGGTTTCCAAAAACCAATATTGTATTTTGAAGACGCTGACGCTAAGAAATCAAAAACTTCCTTATTCGTCATGTTTGATGACGCCATATCTTTTTCTTTACCAAGGTAGGCTTGAATTAAATGATCACAATGAACTGTCGAAGGAACTGCGGCTTCAGATTTTCCAGCTAACATAAATTGAAGAATCGCCATTTGTGCTGTTGCATCTTGCATGGCTACGCGGTCTGGTCTTAAAAGTAAAAAAGAAGATCCACGAACGATTTCTTGATTTTGCGGATCATCAAGATGCCCGTAAATAATTTTTTCAGATAAAGTCAAAGATCGGTTTAGTCGTTTGCGAATAATGTCCGTTTTTTTACGTGTTGTTTCGTAAACTTTTTTAACCATTTCTGGCGTTGTTTCGATTTTTGCAGCCATGTGAAAACTCCTGTTGAGATGAATATGTAATGATATTGTATGCTATGTCTAATGAGTAGCATTTAATACGTATTCAGTCAGCGTTTCACAAAGCTAACGACTTTCAGCGTTAGCTTAAAATAGTAGCAAGACTAAGGCCTGTAATCATAAATTAATCCGCCTCGATAATGTTTTTTTATGAGAAAATAACTGTATGCCTCCTCGCTTATTCAGTACATTTTTAATCGTATTTTTTCTATGCGCTTCTTTGGCGAATGCTCAAAATGCAAAAGAATCTTTAGTCAGCGCAAAAGAAGAATGTTTAATAGACCCCGGATATTTTGAAAAAGCTAAAAACGTTGTCCGGGATTACCACAAATACAAAGACGTCAGTTTTGAACTGGATTACATCAAAAAATGTAACCCAGCTAATACCCCAGTCTTCAGCCAGAAAGTGGAAGATTTTTACAGAAAAGCCGGAATTGTCGCTGAAAAAGAATATCGGCTGAAAGTTTCTGAATCAGCAACCAAATACAGCAATGATGATCCAGCCAAATGTGGTGCTGTTGATTTGCGTTCTAAATTTCCAGCCGTCAGAGATCAAGATTCATTGGGATGGTGCTATGCTTTTGCGACTGCTGATTTTTTAAGTTTTAAATCGGGATTTCAAATATCGGCCATCGATTTAGCAACTCATTATGCAACTTACAAAAAACCTTTCGCTGATCGTGATGCTAAATTTAGCGAAACAAATGCCGATATCATGGGTGGGCAGCAAGACCTGTTGGTTGGTCATGCCCTTAATTTTGGTGTCTGCAAAGAACAAGATTCCCCGTCTGAATATTTTTCAGAAAATGTAGACACAAAAAAATATATTCAAAATATTGAAAAAAAATCATCTTTACTAAAAGATCAACCATCTTCTGAATTCATCAAAAAATGTTCGCAAGATAAAACATTACCATTTGATGAGATCAGAAAAGTTCTAAAATCGACTGAACCTGAAAATATTATTTTCAGTCTTAATGAACAACGCTGCAAAAATAAAAAAGTTAAGCTGAACTATTCTGACTATTTGCGAGTAGATAAAGAAGTCTCATCAAAATACAAAAAAGAAGACCTCATTTCATCAATAGACCAACAATTTGATCGCAAACAACCAAGCCTAATTGGTTACGACACAGGTTTTTTATTTCAAGATCGCAAATTCAGCCCCCACGCTGTGGTTGTTGTGGGACGCAGGTATAATAAAGAATTGAAAAAATGTGAATTCCTCATTCGTAATTCATGGGGTGAAAGTTGTTCTGGTTATGCTGGAAAATACACAAAAGCCAGCCACTGTGACAAAGGAAATATATGGATAGCCAGAGAAGAAATGCACCGAAATATTCACAAGGTAACACATTATGATCCGTAAAATAATTCTTTTTTCAACGCTGTTGTTTTTAGTGAATTCATCTTATGCCAACGAATTAATTTGCACAAAACAAATGACGATTCAAATTCCTGATGGTCCAAAAACGGCAAAAGAAGAAATCACAGATGTTTGCTACCATGAAAAATCGCAAACATTTATTTCAGAAAGCTGTAAAAACAAAAAATGTTTGGCTTACACCGAAAATAAAATCGTTTTTGTTGAATGGTCTGAATACGGAACACCAGGATCAAGATTATGTTATAAGCTAGGCGGCAAAGCCCAAATTGTAAAAATATTAATTAATAAAAAAGAAATTAAAACTGATCGTTGTTATTTTGAAAAAGATAAATCTTTCGTCGATATAGGAACATTGGTTCAATATAATGGCGAATTAGAAAATAAGCTGAAGGAAAAGTTGTAGATGAAATTTCTGAATCTATTTTTATTATTGTTTATGTTTACAGTTAAGATACATGCACAAAAAAATGATTCACTTGATTGCAAAAAATACAAGCCACTCGATATTTATAATTTTGTTGTTAAGAATCACGAATACGAAGATGTCAGCAAAAATATACGTTGGCTCGAAAAATGTGACCGTACACCAAAATACCTTAACGAGAAAGATGCTGACGACTTCAGACAGATCGGCATTGAAGCAGAAGCAGATTATTTAATTGAATTGGCACGCTCCGCCAGTTTCTATCGTGACCCTGACATCGAAATAAACAACTATTTAAAATACATCGAAAAATACAATCTTAAATATAACAAAGTGAAAAATGAAGATTTAGTTAAACTACTTATTGAACTGAAAGGTAAAAAAGACTTTACTAAGCCGGAAGATTGTTCCCCTGTTAATCTTAAAGATAAGTTTCCAGCTGTGCGCAATCAAGATTCAGTTGGTTGGTGTTATGCTTTTGCTACTGCTGACATGATAGGATTTAAAACTGGTTATCCCGTTTCTGCGATCGATATTGCTGTTAATTATAGCCCACAAAGAATTTCTCATGAGAAAAGATCTCTGCTCAAAGGTGAACTTCATGAAAATATCGAAGGTGGATCTTCTAAAGAAGCCTTAGATACAATAACTGCTAAAGGCATCTGTAAAGAAAGTGATTCTCCGTCTGAATACTTTGGTGAAAACAAAAATATAGCAGATTTTATAAAGTCTGTAGAAAATCCGTTTGAAAATATTTATTCGCAAAGTTCTTTCTTATATGCCGCTAAAAAAGAACCCCTTTGTTTAGCAAAGGACTCACCGTCCTTAAAGGAAATATCAAAAGTTTTAGCACACAGCCAGCCAGGCAATATCATGTATAATCTAAACAATCAGCGCTGCACTAAAAAAAGAGTAAGCTTAGACAAAGAAGAATATAGGTTTACAGAATTTCGTGGTCCACTAAGTCAGATTATTAAATCTATTGATGATCAACTTGGAAAAAAAATGCCAACAATAATAAGTTACAATCCCCATTTTTTAAAAAACTCGCGCAGCGATGGAAGCCACGCTTCTATCGCTATTGGCCGCCGATTTAATCAAGATACTTTGAAATGTGAATACTTAATTAGAAATTCTTGGGGGACCGACTGTAAACAATACGCGAAGCCTTATTCCAACCCAGAAAACTGCAACGAGGGCAATATCTGGGTTGCTCAAGAAATCCTGTACAGAAACATCACGAAGACTACGTCTTTCACAAAGTAGATTAAACGTAGTTTAAAAACTAATTCTCAAAAACAGGCTTAACGATATCCAGCTGCGCGTCTAATAAACTATCAGAGAATGAAAATTTATTTTGCGGAGCCAGCATCATCAAAGGCTGCGCCCCTTGACCTTTTGTCAGTTCAACATCTTTTGACTGCAGGCCTAATACTTCAATCTTTTGGCCTAAGTTTAAAAATCCTTGATCTGCTTCGTTAGCTGAAATAGTTATCCATTTGGCTTGATGAGCTGTTTTTCCTGAACTTAAGAAGTCATCTGTTTCTGTTGAGTTTTGCTCATTGTGAGTCACTACAACTTGAAAATTGATTTCATTTTTTTCGTTTACTTTGATCATTGCTAAAGGTGCCTGAACAATAACGATTGTAGAATTGTTGTAATTCATTGATGCCTTCATCGCTAATAAGGCCTCTGAATAGCTTTCTTTGTCTTTTAATTCAGCTATTAGTTTTGGATCACCTTTTGTCGCAAGAATTTTTTCTTCATAGGCTTTTCTTAATGATCTTGCTTTAGTTGCATCGATCAAAATCGACATGTGCTTTTCTTCTTTAAGGCCAGGAATAGCCGTTCCCACTGCGCCTAAAAGTTCTTGCTCATAATCACCATCTTTATTTTGATCAATCAAAACACTGATATCACAGGAATTCCAAGTTGTTGTCGGTTTGTAAACTTTAATAGCGAATTGAATCATTTTTTGAGAATCTGCAACGTCTGTCTTTTCACTATTAACAATACGGTAGCCAACAGATTGTAAATCACAATCTGCACTCATGAATGTTGACGCGATTGGTTTACGATTATCCGAAGCTAAATGATTAAACAATAAAACTTCACCAGCATTCACTGTCGAATTAGTTAATGTTAGTGTAGCTAGACTTCCTGCTGCATCGGCTTTAGATGATTCAATTTTTAAAGCTTTCGCTTTTATTCCACTTAAAGTGTTTGCAACTGCTAAAACTGGAACACGGTAAATTTCTTGATTATTTTCTTTAACTAAAACCCAACCATCCATTTCACGGACTTGGGCCTCTTTCATTCCTGTGCTGTCTAAAATGAACTGTAATTTTAAATCTGTAGTTGCACTGGCTTTTAAAACCAATGCATTTGTTTTTTTCATTTGAATAAAACGATTGCCGACAAATTCAATTGTTAAATTTTTATCTTTATCAGTTAAGTTTCTGAACTGAATTTCAGAAGCCATTGTTTTTTTTGCTTCGATAATAATTTCACCAAACGATATTGATGGCAAATTGGCCACGATATCTGCTGCCGCCGCCATATCAGCCTGTATACGGCCCGATCCCTGTAAGGTCACAGGGTAACGTTCAAATTTTCCTTCAATTGTGCTACCAATGGTTTTTGCTGTTCCCATGGCCACGTGTTTTAATTCCGTTGCTGACATGATAATTTCACGTTTTTTAAATGATTGTTTTATTAAAGCCATTACACCCGCCATATGTGGTGCCGCCATAGATGTTCCAGATAACTGAACAACTGCATTTCCTTTTCCCATATCTGCAGAAATGATGTTTGAACCAGGTGCAGATATTTCAGGCTTCAAAAATCCATCCATCGAACGTGGACCCTTAGAGCTGAAACCTGTTATAGTATCAATCAATTCTGGCTTTTGAATTTTAATATCCGTTTTAAATTGAATTTTAGCCTGCTGATTTTGTTCCAAAGCCGTTTTGGCTTTAAGACCTAAATCTTTACTAATCATTATAGCTGGTATCGGTTGTTTTTCAGTTGGCATTGCAAACGCAGATCCGTCTTGATTATTAGCGATCACTACACCAATCGCACCGGCGCTGACTGCTCTAGATATTTTTTCATTAAACGTCACAATTCCACGATCAATTAATGCTATTCGACCTCGAACTTTTTCTTTTAATTCATCTGATAATTCCTTATCAGCTAAGCCAATAAAAACTAAGTCACCAGAAACATCAGATTCTGCAACTGGTGTTGTCCCAGTGGCTTCAAAAGCCTCAGTAGTTATTTTTTCTCCGTTAATAAAAAATTCAACTGCAGAGAAATTCCAGTTATGAAAACCATCATCAATTGATGCTGCTACCGAAAGCGCTTCAGTTGATGTACCTGGTGCCCCAACGATATAATCTTTATCACCAGAATTACCTGCTGATATAACTGAAACTGTTCCACCATTTGCTAAATTTTTTACAGCTTCAGAATAAAGTAATTTAGGATTTCCGTAACTGCTGCCTAAAGATAAATTAACAACATCTAACTGATCACGTAAATCATCATCGCCATTGGGATCAACAGCGAATTCAAGACCCGCAATGACCACCATATCACTTGTTGATCCATCAGCACCGAAAACTTTAATCGAATAAAGATCTGCATCGGGTGCCATTCCGTTATATGAATTTACGCCATCGCCTAGGCCCGCTACAGATCCTGCAACGTGGGTTCCATGGCCACCTTCATCGATGGGGTTTATATCTGGTTTTGGAACACGCAATCTAAAATCTGGCGAACCACTATCGTAATGAGTTCCCACTAAATCAATACCACCAACAACTTTTTGACTGGGGTAGCCCAAAGCAGCTTGAGACGGATCAATCGCTTTAAAGGCCTCTGCCGTACCGATACCACCAAACATTGTATGAGTGTAATCAATACCAGTATCAAGGACGCCGACTTTAATGCCTTTGCCAGTTAAACCTAATTGATTTAATTTTTCAGCGCCAATAAATTTTGCTGAATTTCTTTCTGAAATTAAATCACCCTGGGCTGTGCTTTTTAAAGCCAGAAGACTTTCAGGTCTAGAAAAAACACCGACATTTTCCCACGAAACAACAGCGCCCAATTTAGAAATTTGTTCGATTGAATCTTTAGGGATAATAATGCAAATAGCATTCAATACGTATTTGTATTTATAAATAACTTGAATGTCTTTTGATATTTCTTTCAGGTCGCTAATGACTTTTTCTTGTTCTTTTTTGACTTTATCTGTGTGGATAGAATCAACAACAGTGTAGCCTTTGTCTTTTTCAGCAAAGCTTAACAGCGCTGGCGTTTTTAATTTTAGTATCACCATCAAATGTGTGTTTAACATTTGTGGTCTCGTGCTTACAATTTTTTGTGAGTCTTCAGTCAGCGGAATTAAACCTTGCTGAGGTTTTGACTGCGTACAGCTCGTCAAAAAAATTGTAGTACTTAAAACGACCAATAGAGCTGCGTATATTTTTGTATTCTTCATGTATTCCCCTGTTACGTACGATTGGCAAAATGACACCTTCTACGTGTATAGGGATATATGTATTCAAATTAGGGACCAGTCAACAACAGCTTAACTAAGCAGCAAAAAAAATGGTTTTGGCTATTATGGCACTGAAAAACATGTTTTGAGACTATCAGTTTATCTTTAATAGCTGCTTAGGGTGTATAAAGTTATCGACTTCTGTTTTTAATACCACGATCTATTTGCTCAAGGATGAAGCCAGTCAGCGGAGGAGAAAAGGAAACTAATTGTTTTATTTTTTCTGAACCGAAAATGATCACTAAGGGTGGTATAAGTTCATCAATATAAGACGGTGTTAAAATTTTCACACCTGTTGTAGAAATAGTAATTTTTTCATTTTTTTCTAGAGCCATTTTTAGTATTTGAATGACCTGTGACAAACCTTTGTTCTTACGCGCAGTGCAAAATTCACCACTGTGTTCTTTCAGATTTATGATCATAAACCTAATCCTTTGAAATTTATTTTTATGATGATGACATTTTTTTTAATATCTATTAACAAATCTTTTTCAGTGTAAATGTCGTTTGTTTTACTTACAAATCCTGAATCACTTGCTACTAAACATTCACCATCTATTTCTGTGATAAGACGAGATAAAAAATACAATCCCATACCCCGCCCCTGTAGCCCTGTGCCAGAAATAGATTCTTCTAAAGCTAGCCGTAAAATAGAGGAACTTGCGCGTCCCTCAGTGTCACTTAATTTAGGATTTTTTGGCAAAGTCTGGTGTATGCCAAACCCGTTATCTTCAATTATAAAAACAAAATGATCTGACTCTTTTTTGAAAAAAAAGTTTGGCTCACTTTTAGCGTGCTCTATTGAATTCATTCTTAATTCTTCTAGCACGACCAATAAATTGTTATTTTTAATAGTCTGTGTAATATAAAAATCAAAGAGCTGGCTATCAGTAATATTTCTTACCTCAACAAAGCCATCTTTGCTTATTAAAAAATTTTTGAGTATGTTTTCAAGTGAACTAGTCACTAGATTCACCTTGCCCTTTTTTTATCTACTTTTTAAATGTAATCGCCACGCTTGATTTTTTCTAAAATGATTTTTTCAGTTTTAATGGGATCTCTTGGATCAACTGAGAAATAGCTTTGTTGCTCGCAACGGATTTTTTCTTTAATCAGCCATCTTAAAACATCTGATAAGTTTTTATTTTTTTTATCTTTAAAAAATGGATCATTTTCTAAAGCATCTTTTGCTTTTTTCAAAGCCCGGGCTTCAACTGGATCTGATTCTTTCACTTTATAATGAGGTAAATCATATTTTTTAACATCAGTTGGTAGCACACCTAAAAATCGAACATTCGGTGCACTGAAATCGCTATTTCTAATTAATGAAGCAGCCGAACCAGCCTTAAGCGTTCTGAAAATATTTTGCAAAGTGTACGCATCCAGATCCCCGAAAAAATACATCGGGACATCAAGTTGGTTTTCGATCAGTTTACACCAACCACGAACACCGTTAGAGGGAACCCCTTGAGCACCCATCAAAATACAGTTGTTACGCTTAGTAAAACCCATTGATTGTAAAGTTCCAGCCGTACCTTCTGATTCAACAACCAGACAGAAATCAATTTTCTTTTTAGCTTTTAGTTTTAATGATTGCGGTCTGTTTTTCGGTTGAAAAGGAGATGTTCCCAGCGTTGATAAGTCCACATTGGCTTTAGTTCCGTCAGGTAAAGTTTCTGTGACAAGTAGTTGCTGTGAATAAGTTTGCCCGCCACGATCATTGGCAAAACAATTTAATTCTTCACGGTAGACCTCAAGCATATCACCGATAAAATCAATAATACTGTCAGATTCTGTTTGATCTTCAAAATCTAATGGTTTGTATTTTCCATCACCTTTGATAAGACCCTTACAAATATAGTACAATTCACGCTTTGTATTAACTGCGCCGATATCTAAATTTCGTAATAAAATTTCTAACATGAACACAACACGCGCTAATTTTTGTACGGATGAAACATTTAATTCTGTTCGCACCATTTTATCTAGCGGAGTCAAATACCCTAATTTATAATTGTATTCAGCATTATCTAAAGACGTTTTCACAGCCTCAAGATAAGGTCTTTTTGAATTTTCTAGATCTTTAAGCATTTTTTCAGCTAAATTTTTAGCTTCTTTAGGTATATCTAATCTGAGTTCTCTGACTTTGATTAATGCCATTTTTATCCTTACTTTATCTCATTATAATTTTAAAAAATAATCTGACTTTTCAGCTGATTCTTCAGCTGATTCTTTACTGTGTCTATTCGTCGGCAGTTGTTTTTCCGACTTTTTTAGCTTCTTTTTTCTTTTGTTCAGCTAATTTCGTCTGAGCCACTTCAAGATCATTAATCGCTTCTTTTGAATCACGACCCAAGATCTTTTTAAGTCCTTCTTCTGCTTTTATTTTTCGTGAAGCGTTTGCTCCAGCAATGAGAACTAATTTTTCAACTAAAATATTATAAAGAAATGTTGTATCATCAACAAAAGGAGTTAATAATTCCATTTTTTTCATAGAAAAA
>JANOOI010000269.1:0-5824 GCA_031421235.1 Bdellovibrio sp. | reverse complement strand
CCATCAAAGCGGACTTTTCTAGCGACATAAGGGATCTGCGACATCTGTTCTACACCGCCGGCTAAAATACACTGGGCTTGATTAGTTAAAATCATTTCTGCTGCGTTGGCTATGGATTGAAAACCAGATCCACATAAACGATTCACAATGTAGGCTCCACTATTTACAGGAATTCCAGCTTTTAAACCCACGTGTCTGGCTAAGTAAGCAGCGTCTGCGCCACTTTGAATAACGTTTCCAATAATTGTGTGATCAATATTTTCTGTTTTAATTCCTGAAGCTGCGATCGTAGCTAAAGCTGCTGTAACTGTTAGATCAGTGGCTGAAATATCTTTAAGACCTCCACCAAATGATCCAAAGGCCGTTCTTTTTCCTGAAACAAGATAAATTTTTTCTGTGGTATTTTGCATGCTAAAAATCCTTTTTTAGACAAATGAATTTGAAAATGTTGGAGATTAAATAATTACCAATTCCAACGCATGGATAATTCTGATTGGTTTTCTGTGTTTTGTACAGCGTGAGAAATAACAATATCACTATTATTTGAAATGGCTTCGATAATCTCTGCTTTTGTCTGTTCAGATTTAGCATCATAGTTAAATGCGGCTTTAACCCAACCCGTGTATTCAATTTTTGCTAAAGCCTGCATGGCTAAAATTTTAAAATTAAATTTATGTTCCACATTTTGCGTGTCTTTAAATCCCGCTTCAACTTTCAGGTTTTGTTCGACGGCTTCAGCGGCCCGACCGATCGAAGTGTTGCGTAATGGGGTCACCTTCCAATAGTAAGATATACCCTTGTCAGCCATTTTCATAAACAATTGGCTTTCAGATTCACCTGCAGCGATATTACTTGGTAAAATCTCTGTGCTAATCACATTCATAATGGATTCTTGCTGAACATCATTTGGAAGCATTAATTTTTTGGTTTTCTTCACATTCACATACTGACCATAAGCAGAAGAAGCAAACGAACACAGCACCAGTTGGATTAAAACTGCTAGTGTCATTGAAATGGATTTATTCATTTTGAATTCCATAAACTAATACATTACAAATTTTAGGCCAGCCGATTTAGCCAAAATGACTCTGGTGTTTATGGATGTCTCAAAATGATATGCACAAATTCTCCTCTCGAATATAAAAAAAGTGCCGTAATTTGTTAATCAGAGGTAATAACTACCCGATACCTATAGGCGGAGAGCTTATGAAATTAGTTACCTTGACAGCACTACTTAACACCAAGAAAGACATTCTAGATTCTCTAGATTATGCCTACACGTTTCTTGATGAAAAGTTAGATTTCAAAGCTTTTTCATGTGCAGAAGATGTAGAAAGATATGCAAATTCACAAGGGGAAAATGTTGAGCAAATCGTGCTTAAAAAATTTAACGGCAAAAAAAGTTTATTTGTAGTTACGGATGCTTATAACGCAATCATTGTTTATGACGGCTATAATTTTTTGATAACTACCTACAGGTTGAAACAAAAACCAAAGCCGATTGATCCTAATTATCAACCTGATTATAAAAATTTAAAAGAAGAGTTACTTAGATTGTTTGCTGAGGCTAACGAAGATACGAAGAAACTTGCTTCATAAAGTTCATTAGAAAATTAACAGAGTCAGTTGCACTGTAGTTGTATTTATTAGAAACCCATTCTTTTTTTTGATCATCAAATGCTAGCAATGCTTCATTCACAATTTTAAATACTACACCAGATCCAACTTGATTTTCCCAATTAATTCCCGTGCCGGTTAAATTTAACATTATTGCCAGCTGTTTTGCTTTAGGGTTATTGCCATCAAAATATCCTATTAAGATTGCACCATCAGATCGCCTATGTGCTCGAATAATTAAATCAATTGCTTTACCAGTTTTTGCTTGGCGGCCAAAATAGGCCCGCACTTCATCAAAAAATTTAGTCGCTTCAATATGATTTATAGACATGTTGCTTGAACAAGCAACATTAGCGCTTAGCTTCTACAATGTTATAATTGATTTGCTGGACGAATTTCGGATCGGCGAATGTAATTTGTTAATCAGTTACTCTGAATTAAAATTTTTATCTGATTAACCAACTCGGCCTGTGCTTCCTCAGACCCAGAATTCACTGCACCGAAATAAATTGAATCAACCTCAGGGGCCACGATGTACATTGCATGATTCATCGTATTGCTGCCAGCCATTGTATATCGTAGTCCTTTAGCGCCATTTACGTAACCCCAGCCACCAATAGCAGTTTGATCTTTGTAATCGGTAAACCAAACTTTTGCTATTTCTGGCTTTAATAAAAAAGACTTACCTTTAGAGGCATTCAGCATTTCTTGTAAAAATTTTCCCCAGTCATCCATTGAACAGTGAACTGTTCCTGCTGGCCCTAAAAACTTGGGGTTATCTGACGGAATTGTTTCATTCGACATGCGCTTAACAGGTGTTAGTTTATTTTCGATATTTCTATGACCCAAAGGCTGATCTGGTGGATTTATATCTTTGTTCGCTGCAGGACCAAAACCACAACTTTTCATATTCAATGTGGCAAATATTTTCTTCTGCATAACTTCTTCCCAAGACTTTGCCGTTATTTTTTCTATAACTGCACCTAATACAACATAACCCGCATTTAAATACTGATACTTTTCCTCTGGATTGAAATTTAAATCATTTTTAAAAAGTAATTTAATAAAATTCAGCCTCTGTTCGCTTGGTTTTTCTTTTGAAGTGAATGAGTTGATCCAAAAAGGCTGAATATCAGTCACTTCTTTTAAACCACTTCGATGGGTCAGTAATTGACGAATAGTTACAGGCTGATTAGATTTAAATTTCATATCAGAAAAAATTTCTTGAATTGAAGTATCTAATTGTAATTTATTTTCTTGAATCAGCATGGCGATTAAAAAGCTTGTCATACTTTTAGTGCATGATCCTAAATGCCACTTGTCAGTTGCAGTGACAAGTGTGTCTAAATCTAGAGATCTCAAGCCTTCATCTTTAGTTGTGACCAACTGACCTGAAACTATTTTCCGCAAAGCAATAGCTGGAATGTGTTCACTGAACATTCCTGTTTTTGTATTTGGTTTCCTGTCAGCACTAACACACCCAAAGTTCATTAAAATACATATGGAAATTAAATATTTCACGATGATCTAATTATCATTCTCATCAAGAACGTAATTTGAAGGATTCACAGCGACACCGTTTACGCGCACTTCATAATGCAGATGTGGGCCAGTGGATCTGCCTGTGCTGCCGATAGCAGAAATCACGTCGTACTTAGAAATTTTTTGGCCGATTTGCACAAAGATTTGCGAATTGTGTCCGTATCTAGTTAGTACCCCGTAACCATGATCGATCGATACAAGTTTTCCATAGGTTTCATCCCAACCAGCAAAGCTAACAATACCATCCGCTGGAGCCCGAACCGGTGTGCCTGGAGGGCCTGTGATATCAAGGCCTGCGTGCATTTTCTGTCGGCCATTGATCGGATCTAAACGGTAACCAAATCGTGAGCCGATGGGTCCGCGTGCGGGCTTTATACTTGGTGTAGACGCTAACAAACTTTGGCGATCAGATAATAATTCCCATAGCTCAATGACAGATTGTTCTTTTAAATTTGAATCTTTCACCGCTTGATCAATACGAATCACAAGTGTGGTGTAATTAGAACCTGACCTACGTGTAGCGACTTCGCCTTTCATAGGATTGACTGGGTTACTTGTCTCATCATTTTGGCTGAGTCTTTCTATTTCTTCAGGAGACAACCGCGGTTCGTCTTTATTTTGTGTATCTGCATCCGCAATTTGATAAGCTGGAAAGTTTAGTTTTTCAGGGCGATCTTTTAATTCAATATCTGTGATCAACCGTAATTTATGAGTCATTTGTGTGACTCGGTCCATGGCTGATTGCAAAGATTCAAGTTTGACTTCGACAGTTTGAAATTGTTTTTGTAGATCTAAATTTTCTAAACGAAGTTTTCTATTTTCCAATGATTGTGCTAACAAACCAAAATAATCGATTAGGCCTGCCATTAATGAAACAACCACGACAAGAATAAAAAATAATGAAATTTTAAAATAAGCATAAGGTAATCTGACTTTGAAAGTTTCTTTTTCATCACCAGTAATTAAATATAATGTTATGCTTTTTCGCTTCTCACTCATGCAGTTGGCTCATACGTCTTGGAAGTTCAACACAAGGACTGTCACATTGTCATCGCCGCCATGAGCTAGTGCCTGCTGAATAAACATTGGCGCTGTCTGGTCGATCATATTGCCATTTAATATTTCACTCATCATGCGATCAGTGATCATTCCGGTCAAACCATCAGAACAAAAAAGATAAGTATCACCTGCAGAAATTTCACGCTCGATCATATCGGGATAAACATCACGTTCAAAACCTACACTGCGGGTAATCACATTTTTAGCAATGGTTTTTCTGGCGACTTCTTCAGTTAATAAACCTAAACGAATTTGTTCATTCACCAATGAATGATCTTCTGTTAACTGCCATACATAAGGTTTTCGATGCAAGTAACAGCGACTGTCACCCACGTTACCGATATAAATTTTTGAATCGCGAACGTATCCCATTACCATTGTTGTGCCCATGCCGTTCAAGCGGGGCTCTTGTGTCGCGCGATCATAAATACGGTGTGAAGCTTCTTGATAAGCTTGCTGCATGACTTCTCTTGGAGAAAATTGAACTGCTTTTGGATGACTTAAAACTTCTTGCGCTGTTTCAACAGCCAACGCAGAGGCCACTTCTCCGCCCATGTGGCCACCGACGCCGTCAGCAACAATAAACAATCCCAACTTTTCATCGATTAGAAAAGAATCTTGATTGCCCGATCTTTTAAGGCCTTTATCTGTAAGGCACCAACACTGAAATCTCATTCTTAAACAGTTTTACTTTGTTTAAGACACGAGTCAAACAGCGTCATATCGGCTCATGCTCTAATTCGGCCTAGCTTTAGGTCTAGTTCTGAAAAAACACGACAAATGGTCATCACCGAAGTCTCAACTTCAACTGTCTTACATCCGATAGTCTAGTAAATGTCTACGACTGAGGTTTTATGAACTCACCTAACAGATTTAGAAATTTTATTGTTACATCGTTAGTGCTTCACTCACTTTTTTTACTGTTTATGTTCTTTGTACCAAAATTTAATCTTCAAAATAAATCAGAAAACATCGAAGTGGTACTAGTTGATGCTAAACCTACAGAAGTTGTTAAAGCTGACCCAAAAAGAATTGTTGAAACCGATGAGAGCAAAGCCAATAAATTAGAAAACAAAGATGCTAAGTACCTAAGTGCAAAAAATAATACAGTCGATAAAGAAACAATCGCAAAATTAGCTGACACATTTAAAAATAGTGATTTCAAAAAAGCCAGCAAGCCATCGTTGTTTGGTGAGAAGTTTGATCCTTATTTAGTTTTAGAAAAAAATAGTTTAGAAAAACAATTGAACAAACAGAAAAAAGCAAATTCTCAACAAGCTGAATTAGGTGATTCATCGACGGCAACTGATAGACTTGAAGGCGTTGATCAAAACTTAAAAACGGCACTCAATACAAAAGAATATAAGTACTACGGGTACTATCACCGCATTAAAGTTCAGCTGAATCAGTGGTGGCAACCCCAGGTCAGACAAAAGGTTTCTCGTTTGATGACTCAAGGTCGCACTGTAGCTAGTGAAAACAGCAATAAGGTCACAAAATTAATCATTTTTCTGAATGAAGCTGGAACTCTTGTTAAAGTACAAGTGATTAGCGAATCTGGCGTGCGTGATTTAGATGACGCAGCTGTCGAAGCTTTTAGGCAAGC
>JANOOI010000268.1:0-3098 GCA_031421235.1 Bdellovibrio sp. | reverse complement strand
TAAAGGTGCCAGCCACCTTTTAAAAAAGGTATATTCATTAAATAAAAAAAGGTGGTTGGGATGATATTGCGTGCAGTTTCTTTTGTGGTCATGGTCATAATATCTTCTCATGCGTTGGCTCAAATTTCTTATTCAATGCCCGCTATAGAATTTGGTGTAAAAAGTAATTCTGTTGATCATGAACTAGCTGTTTCAAACAGGCAAACAAACGGCTATCAAGGTGGATTGTCTGTTGTGATTAATCTTAGCAATGATGCTGAGGCAGATTTTGGAATTCGCACAGGTTTGTTTTATTCGGAAAGACCTTTTAAGAATGAATTATCTAACGGGCTAACAATTCAAGGTAAAATTACTTATGTCGAATTTCCGGTTCAGCTGATGTTTAAATTTGAAGACTATGCAGGCGTGTATTTAGGCCCCACATATTCCTCACAATTAGGTGATGATTGTGAAGGTTTAGGTTGTGGCATGGGTTTAACTGAAATCAAATCAACTTTGATCCCAGTTACATTCGGTGCTGAGTTCAAAATTTTTTCGCATGTAGGTCTTAATTTATTTTTTGAAAACATATCTGGTGGAATTGCCCAGTCGTTAAAAAATTCTCGAGCTATTGGTTTAAATTTAATGATTATTACTGATTAAAATATTTTTAATTAATCCTAAACAACGTAAAAAGAGGTCTTTCATGAAACTAGCAACAAAGAAAAATAATATTTCTAAAGACGGCGAACTGGTTTTAGTCAGTAAAGATAATCAGTTTTATTGTACTGCCAGTGATATCGTTCCAAACTTAATAACGGCTTTAGAAAAATGGGCGGATGTTGAACCTAAATTACAAAAAAGATATCAAGATTTAAATCAAAAAACATTCACAGCCGTTCACAAATTGAACAACATCAAAGACTTTTCATCAGCACTGCCAAGAACATGGTTATTTGCCGATGGATCTGCATTTATTCATCATATTAAGTTAGTGCGCATGGCCCGAAAATCTGCCTTACCTGAAACGTTACAAACAGTTCCTTTAATGTATCAAGGTGAATGCGGCAGGTTTCTAGACCCTTACGAAGATATTCCACAAGTTGATTTTGCTCATGGGACTGATTTCGAAGCTGAGGTCGGCGTTATTTTAGATCACGTTCCGATAGGAACAAGTGCTGAGAACGCTTTGAAACATATTAAGTTAATTGTGCTGATTAATGATGTGTCTTTACGTGGACTGATTCCTGAAGAATTAGCTCAAGGTTTTGGCTTCTTTCAGAGTAAACCAAATAGCGCACTGTCTCCTTTTGCTTTAACTATTGATGAATTAGGCGAAGCTTGGCAGCAGGGACGTGTTCATTTACCGCTGCACGTGACTTACAATAATCAGTTTTTTGGTAAAGCTAATGCTAAAGAAATGCATTTTCACTTTGGTCAGCTGATAGCTCATGCTGCTAGAACCAGGGAATTAGCTGCGGGCACGCTGATCGGTAGCGGAACTGTAGCCAATGAAGACACATCTATGGGTTCAAGCTGTCTAGCAGAAAAACGTATGCTTGAACAAATTAATGATGGCTCAATCAAAACACCATTCATGAAACATGGCGATACAATTAAAATTGAAATGATGAATGCCAAAGGCGAGAATCTTTTTGGAACTATCGAACAAAAAGTTCAACAAATAACTTATCAGAATATATAGTAAGTATTAATGAAAAACTTTCAAATCCATAAAAATTTTTTTAGCGAAGCCAAAAAACTAAGATCAGAATTTGATCAACAATTTCAAAATGCCAGATCAACGGATAATAAAAGATTTGTTTGGGACTATTGGTTTTTTGAAAACCAATATCACCATCTTAGAACACCAGCTTTGTATTATTTTACAAAAAAAATATATCAAGATTTTCACAGCCAATTAGTTCAATGGGGGCGTGAAAATTTAGGATGCCACGATATTTCACCGCCATGGTTGAGTTATTATGTCGATGGTTGTTACCAGAATATGCATTCTGATGTACCGCACGGCCCGTGGGCTTATGTCTATTCTTTAACTATTGATCCAAAAAAGTTTTCTGGTGGTGAAACATTTATATTAAAACCTGATGTGTTAAATTACTGGCCGAATTTTCAGGATTCAAACAACCGCGAATATAAAAGTTTTTTTGATATTATTCCTGCAAACTTTAATCAGTTAACAGTTTTTGATCCACGTTATCCACACGGGGTGACAGAACTAAAAGGTAGCCGTGATCCCCAAAAAGGTCGACTTGTGATGCATGGGTGGTTTGTTGAGCCTAGACCCTATGTGACTGGCGGCTTAAGCACTTCACAAGTGCAGAAACAATTGACCCCAGCTTTGATGAAATTTGCAGAAATACTTAAACAGTTCAACCCTATTCACGGGGTCACAAGTTTAAAACTTAATGTAAGCCCATCAGGCGAAATCAAAAAAATTCAAGAAATGACAAGCACTTTGATTTCTTTAAATCATGAAAATAAAGATGTCATTCAATTAAGAAAATATATAAAAATAATTTTTGGTGATTTAAAATTTTCTAAATCAAACAAGCCATCAGTTATTGTCGTGCCACTCTTATTTAAATAAAGGATCTTAAATGACATTAACTCAGTTGTCTTACATTGTTGCTGTCGATAAATATAAAAATTTTGGTCAAGCTGCTGAAAGCTGTTCAGTCACCCAGCCAACACTATCCATGCAAGTGCAAAAAATAGAAGATGAACTAGGTGTTTTAATTTTCGATCGCAGTCATCAACCTGTCAAGACGACAAAAATTGGTCAAGCCTTAGTGGCCCAGGCACGTATTGTTTTAAGTGAATCACATCACTTTAGTGATCTTGTAAAACAAAGCTCTGGTGAAGTTGCAGGGCAAGTTAGTCTAGGTGTTATTCCAACACTAGCACCGTACTTGCTGCCGCTATTTATAAAAAAAATGAGTACCCAGTTTCCTGATTTAAATATTTTAGTTGAAGAATTACAAACTGAACAAATTATTGAACGAATCCACAACAGCACTTTAGATTTAGGCTTATTGGTGACTCCGATAGACGATGAAAAAATTGTAGTCAATCAATTATTTTACGAACCATTTATG
>JANOOI010000267.1:0-1700 GCA_031421235.1 Bdellovibrio sp. | reverse complement strand
CGCGCTACGCAGATCGAATGAAAACACATTTATCATCGGATATGACTAATTTTTCTGAAGTGATCGAAATTCGTGAAACATGGAATTTCATGCAATCAATTAGTAAATTACCAATTACCATTACAAAAAATAATGAAGAACTGTCTTTTGAAAATTATAATGAATTTTACGAAAACATTAAGGAAGGCTCAAAAAAAGGAGTCAACATACAGCGATACAAAGGTTTAGGAGAAATGAATCCCGTACAACTTTGGGATACAACTTTAAACCCGGAAAATCGGAATTTACTAAAAGTAACTATCAACGATGCTGTTTCTGCCGATGAAACTTTCAGTGTTCTTATGGGAGAACAGGTTGAACCTCGTCGTAAATTTATTCATGACAACGCATTATTGGCCAGATCTTTAGACGTATAGTTTAAAGATCAGAATCATAACTTAAGAAATTGTAAAGATAAATGTAAGGTGAATATATGGATTCAAATGACGAAGTAAAAGGTATAACGAACGTAGATATAAACAAAGAAATGCGCGAAGCCTATTTGCAGTATTCGATGTCTGTAATTGTTGGCCGCGCCTTACCGGATGTTCGCGATGGTTTAAAACCAGTTCACAGACGTGTTCTTTTTGCCCAGCACGAATTATCAAACACACACGATAAACCTTATAAAAAATCCGCACGTGTTGTTGGCGATGTGATCGGTAAATACCATCCACACGGTGATAGTGCAGTTTACGAAACCATGGTTCGGATGGCGCAAGACTTTTCATTACGATACCCACTGATTGATGGTCAGGGAAATTTTGGATCTATCGACGGCGATTCGGCCGCAGCTTCTCGTTACACAGAAGTCAGAATGACAAAATTAGCTGAAGAATTATTAGGATATATCGAAAAAGAAACAGTCGCTTTTGGTCCAAATTATGACGACTCTTTAGAAATCCCGTTGGTTTTACCAGCAAAATTCCCTAATTTATTAGTCAATGGGTCATCTGGTATTGCGGTTGGTATGGCGACAAATATCCCGCCACACAATTTAGGCGAAGTTATTGATGGATGTATTCATTTAATTAAAAATCCTGACTGTGCAATTGAAGAATTAATCGAAAGAATTCCAGGACCCGATTTTCCTACAGCGGGATTAATTGCTGGTCGAAGCGGTATTTTACAGGCCTATAAAAAAGGTCGTGGAATTATCACGATCAAAGCCAGAACAGAAATCGAAACTAAAAAAGATCACGAAGAAATTATCGTCACAGAACTACCCTACCAAGTTAATAAAGCAAAACTAATAGAAGCTGTTGCAGACCTAGTTAAAGAAAAAACAGTCGAAGGCATTTCTGATATTCGTGATGAGTCATTGCGTGAAGGCATGCGCGTCGTTATTATTTTAAAGCGCGGCGAAAATGCCTCCGTGATTTTAAATCGATTATTAAAGTTTACTCAGTTGCAAGTGAGTTTCGGCATTATCATGCTAGCTATTGATAAAACTCAGCAGCCAGTGACGTTTGACCTTAAGCAAATGCTTGAAGCCTTTGTTGATCACAGACGTGATGTTGTGACCAAACGATGTATTTTTGAATTAAAGAAAGCTCAAGAACGCGCCCATATTTTAGAGGGTTTGAAAAAGGCTCTTGATCAAATCGATGCAGTAATTGCGACGATAAAGGCGTCGAAAGAAGCTGCTTCAGCCCGCGAAG
>JANOOI010000266.1:0-9869 GCA_031421235.1 Bdellovibrio sp. | reverse complement strand
ATTTTCATGAAGTGAGAACCCTGATCAAGAACTTGTTGCGAGAACGGAATTTTAGTTCCGCCACCTTCAGCCCAGAGTAATTCAGCGTGAAGACCTTCGGCATGACAATATCCAGCTAAAATAATATTTTTATCATCGGGTGCTGCTTGAGAAACAATAAATGCTCCAGCACCATCACCAAACAAGATACATGTTTCACGGTCCTTATAATCTAACATACGAGTTAAATTTTCAGCTCCACAAACAAGAATATTTTTGTAAACACCAGTTTTAATAAATTGATTTGCAATGTGAAGACTGTAAACAAAGCCGGAACAAGCGGCATTAA
Source organism: Bdellovibrio sp. (assembly GCA_031421235.1). GTDB lineage: Bacteria > Bdellovibrionota > Bdellovibrionia > Bdellovibrionales > Bdellovibrionaceae > Pseudobdellovibrio. The sequence goes on along the minus strand of JANOOI010000266.1, from coordinate 9,541 downwards.
GATCAAAAGCCATGACATTTTTAGCGCCCAGCTTGGCTTGTACAATGCAAGCGGTTGCTGGCATTTTGTAATCACCAGACAAAGTCGCAACGATGATTAAATCTAGTTGATCTGCTTTCATTTTAGCATCTTCAAGGGCTTTGTTAGCCGCCCGAACGATCAAGTCCGATGTGCCTTCGCCATCGGCGATAACATGACGACGCTCGATGCCAGTTCTTTTAACGATCCAATCATGAGATGTCTCGACTAGTTTTTCGAGATCATGGTTTGATAAAATCTTTTCAGGAAGGTATGAGCCTATGCCAGATATTTTAGTATTATACATAATTAAGAAATAGAACTATTTCTTAGCTTTTGCAGCACTGATTTGTTTGCCTTTGTAATATAAGGCCCCGTCTGCGGCTTTGAAAGCACGGTGTGGTCTTACAAGTTCACCTGATTTTTTATCGATAGCCATACCAGGTATAGCTAATCCATCATGTGAGCGGCGCATATCTCTGCGAGATTTCGAGGTTTTCTTCTTCGGTGTAGGCATTTCATCCTCCGTTAATGATTAATCTAAAATGCAATATTAAATGCAAAGACAACAGTTATGAATTAAAAACAGTCTAAAAGCAAGCTGTTACGAGGGCCCAAATTTAATTAGTTCAGTTTTAAATTTTTCAAAGACACAAAGGGATTCACTTTTTGCTCAACGCCCATTTTTTCATCATAAGTAAATAACTCGTTAGTTAAAGTCTTTAAGCAAACTTTGCAAGACCCATCATCGTTTTTATCAGGTTTAGGATTATACGGCACTGTCAGAGCTATAGCTTCATGAATAAATTCACCCACCATAAAGACATCATTGTAGTATTCGCAGACACTGGGCCCATCATCATTTAATTCAGAAACGTGATTTGATTTACTAAACTGAGAATTCTTAATTTCATCTTTTCCTGGAATTAAAATTTCATTAATTCTGGCTTCGGTTTTAAATTTGAACTGATCACCACATAAAGAACACTGTTCGAAAGTCTGTGTTTTAATAACGCCTTTAACTTCGTAATCTTTTGAATTTAAAGGTCTGATCGAAATTTCGGCCTCATAGGGAAGATCGCCAATGAGGTCTTTAAGATCAAAATTTAATTCTCCCGTTGAGCGGTTAAAAGTATATTCTTTACCAATTTCGCTGACTTCATTTAATTTAATTTTCATTGATTTCATAACTATTTTTTCCATCCATAATTAAAACTAATACTGACTCTTGGTTCCTTCGATTGATTTCTTGGAACTTCATGTTTAAGCCAACTTTCAAATAAAATCAAATCGCCTTCTGCGGGTTTTAACTCGACAAATCGCTTATTCCCTAATTTAGATTTTGGCCTAATCGGTGGAGTATTCATAAAACATTGAAGCCTTGGATCCTCAAATTTAATGCTGCTAGCTGCTTTAGGGATTTGTAAATAAAAAGTTCCGCTGATCACCGAAAGCGGGTGGATATGTGCCGTATGTTGCGCTAATTCAGGCATGATGTTCACCCAACAATGAGTCATTTCTAAATCAGTGGGTTTGATATCGTAATCAAGGGATTGAATGTACTTAGCCATGTGAAGATCTATCTTTAAGCCTAGCTTTTTAAACGTTGAATTCAGCCTATGTAGTTGATCGTAGCTGCCATAACTCGTGTACCCGTTAGGATAGTTCTTTTCAGACCACCGATGACCTTCAGAATCCCTATCTAAAAGCAGCTGACATTCATCCATAAGATCTGATTGAATCTTTTGGCCTAAGCCTTTGAAATTGAGTGCTTTTTCTATATAGATTTGAGTGCTAAAAACAGTCTTCATGGATTGTGAAACATAATCTTTATTCGTATCATTATCAAACGATATTAAAAGACCTGACTAACAAAAAAAGACCCTGTTTAATAGTTCACAAAAAAACTACTGTATTAACCATTTTATAGGTTTACAGCGTCTTAGTCTGAGAACTCTGCCTTTTGAACTTGGGTCCAGCCTTTGCAATGATTACATATATAACGGTTCATCTAACGAACGAATTAACAAGAGGAGATTTTATGAAAACTTTAAAATTTTTAGCACTAACAGTAGCTTCACTTATAACTTCACAGGCTTTTGCTGTGGATTTCAACTCGATCATTGTTGAGAACACAAAGGCTCAGAAAGAACTTCACGCCCAAGTTAAAGAGTCAGTAAAAGACGTTAAAATTGCTGCTTTAGAACAAAGAAACAAATACCAAGTTGTTGCTGATAACGATTCAACATCTATTAACGTTAAAACCCAAAAAGACTTTTTAACTTTTGCCAAAGAGAAAAAACAAAGTAAGCCTTCAGGATTGCAAAATGATAAAAGACTTGCACAGGAACTTAAAGACCTAGAATAATGGTAAAATGCACCTGGTTTTAACCTTAGTTTTGATCACATTTTTAATGAATTATTCGGGGCACGCACAAACGGCCCCGAAATCTTTTTTTAAGTCTATTTCAGCCCAGTTTGATCTTATCGATTCAAAAACAAACACCCAAATAATTAGACTTTCCTTTGATGGCCGCTTCGGCGACAAACTACTAGCCTCTATAGAAAAACCAACAACTGCAGCAACACTTCCGGTCAGTCCATCGGCTGTACCGTTTCCAACATGTGAATACTCAGCTGAATTCAAAGAGGTCATCATCGACAAGGAAAAAGGTCTGCAATTTTACCTAACGACAATATGCGATGAAAATAATCAAAAAGGGATTACGAAGCACGGTCGTATTTTAATCAAAGAGTCAAAAATCCTTTCATTTAAGAAATCGATCTATCTCACTAAAACTTATCCACAAATCACTATCAAAACAAAAGATATCAGCTACTGATTCTTTGTGCGTAGTGTAACGTCTGGTCATTAGGTGTGAATACACCCACACTAATCCAACAACAAGCAGCTTGAAGAAAACGGCACGTTAAACTAGAGGTACGGACTATGGGAACATTTGAATATATTGAGAAGTACGGCGACCACGAAGAAATTTTATTTTGCCATGATAAGAATGTAGGCCTTAAAGCCATCATTGCTATTCATAATACTGCACTTGGTCCAGCTCTTGGCGGAACGCGTATGTGGAATTATAAAACTGAAGAAGATGCGCTTGTGGATGTTTTGCGTTTAGCTAAAGGGATGACGTACAAGGCTTCTGCTGCGGGATTAAATTTAGGTGGCGGTAAAGCTGTCATCATCGGTGATCCTAAAATTCACAAATCAGAAGGTCTTTTCAGAGCCTTCGGCCACTTTGTTAATTCATTAAACGGAAAATACATCACAGCAGAAGATGTCGGAACGACTGTTCAAGACATGGAACACATTTATATGGAAACACCTTGGGTTACGGGGATTCCGAAAGATTTCGGCGGATCAGGAGATCCATCGCCGTACACAGCCCATGGTGTGTTAATGGGAATTAAAGCTTCTGCCCAGGAAAAATTTCAAACAGATACTTTAAAAGGCCTTCGCATAGCCGTTCAAGGTTTAGGAAACGTGGGTTATAATTTAGTGAAGTATTTAATCGAAGAAGGCGCTGTTGTCACAGTCGCTGATATTGATCCCGTCAGAGTTAAAAAATGTCATGATCAGTTCGGTGTAAAAGCAGTGGCACCAGATGACGTTTTATCAGTTGATTGTGATATTCAAGCGCCCTGTGCGATGGGTGCAATCATTAACGATCAAACAATTTCAAAATTTAAATGCAAAGTTATTGCTGGCGGGGCTAATAATCAATTAGCAGAACCGAAACACGGCGATCAACTTCGCGAATTAGGTATTTTGTACGCCCCTGATTACGTTGTTAATGCTGGGGGATTAATGAATGTGTTTGTTGAACTTGAAGGCTATTCACCAGATCGCGCTTTTGAAAAAACCCGTAAAGTTTACGATAACGTTACAAAAGTTTTTGAAATCGCCAAGCGTGATAATATCGGAACACACACAGCAGCTGATCGTTTAGCTGAAGAAAGAATTAAAACAATTGGATACCTTAAACAGCGTCATCCTGGAAAATCAAATCGTGCGTTTACGACTTTAAAAGAAATTTACAACAGATAATAACACAGAAGAAAAGAGAATTTTATGACAAATTTTACGCCAAATTTTATCGAAAAAAATATCAAATCTATCGGAATAACATTGGCTGTTGCTCTTGTTGTTGGTCTGGGTTTTACATTCAACAACTATCGTCAAACTGCTCATGAAACTAAACTGCAAGAGCAATATTTCATGATTGAAGTTAAAATTAAAAAAATGAAAGACGCCCAATTTAAAGCCAGCCAAGAAAATAAAGCCGATGTGAAAGCTGTTCCAAAAACAGAAGCAACTTCAATCTCAACTGCCGAGCTTCAAGCCGAGCTTCAAGCCTTTGTTAATACAGCCAAAAAAACAGTGGCTGGCCAAATGGCAGCTCTTGAATTAGCTCATATTCTAGTGACTGAAAACAAACCAGAAGCTGCGATCGAATGGTTAAACAAAGTTGAAACTGGTTCGTCGAATTTGACTAATTTATTAGTTCGCATGAAAAAAGCACAAGCCTTATCAGTAGCTAATAAATGTGCTGATGCGATTACAGCTTGGGATAAAGTGGTTGCTGATTCAAAAGCCCAGTTTTTACATATTGAAGCAAAAGTTAATCAAGCCTTGTGTTACAAAAGCATGAACGATTTAGCTAAAGCTGAAGATGTTCTTTTGCAGATTAAAAGCAATTCGAAAAATGGCGAATATTCTGCAGAGAAAAACCCTGATGTTGATAAAGTTCTTCGGTTAATTCAATTTCAAAAAAATGCAGGAATTTAACCAGTGAATAAAACTTTTAGTTCGCGGCTTAGTTTATTAGTTTGTTTGTCAGGTCTTTTGTTTTTACTTGCGTCCTGCCAAACTACGCAAAAAACATTGGATAAACTTGCAGAAAAAAATTCTGATGCTAGATCACAGACCTTACATGTAAAACCCATTTGGGTTTCAGATCTTTTATCTGAAGCCAATATCGGCTATAGAAAAATTAATCGTTTTTCGCCTATTTTATACAAAGACATGTTGATCACGGCGAATTCAGTCGACGGGCTTAAATCGTTCGATATTCTTGATCAGTCTTTAAAATGGTCTTTTAATGTTCCACACGGAATTGAATCAGCTGGTGCTGTGATTAATTCTAGATTATTTGTTGGTGGATTAAATGGTGTTTTTTATTCAATCGATTTGGACACTGGCAAAATCATTTGGGAATTTGACACCAAAAGTGAAATCGTAGCTGAGCCTTTGATTCAAGATGGTTACGTTTATTTCGTGAGCGGTGGAAATATTTTGTACTGTCTTGATGCAACTAACGGCCGCCAGATTTGGGTCTATAATCGCCAGGACAATTCAAATCGCATGACGATTCGTGGCGGAGCGAAACCTGCATTTTATCAGGGGCTAATTTATCAGGGTTTTAGTGATGGATCTTTAGTTTCGTTAAGCGCTAAAACGGGAACCCCGCAATGGGAAGTTCTTATTAATCGCAATACAAAATTTAAAGACATCGATGCTTCAGCTGTCGTTGAACAAGACACAATCTACATCAATAGCTACGATGATAAAATTTATGCTGTTTCTAGAAGTTCAGGAACAATTTTGTGGTCATCAAATTTTGGGGGTTATAGCGCTCCGATTATCAGTGGTGATCGATTAATTTATACATCATCAAAAGGCCAGCTTCTGGCTGTCTCGAAAAAAACCGGTGATTTAATATGGCAAAAATCTGATTTAGTGGGATTAGCGACTGAGCCCACATTACATAAAGGTTTAGTTGTTGTTGGTGAATCACAAGGTTCAGTTAAATTTTTTGATTTAATCACTGGTGAACTTAAAGGATCTTTTGATCCAGGTCGTGGTGTTTTAACAAGACCAACATCAGATAGAAATAAAAGAATTTATTTTATTTCTGGCGAAGCCAACATCTATGCTCTGCAAGTTGAAATGGTTGCAGACAATTTGAATTTTCCATATATTAAATAGATAGTTGAAATAAATAGCTAAAGAGGTTTTTATGATCAAGTTTATTCCTATGTTAGTCATGATGGTTTGTTTATTTGGTTGTTCAACAACGCAGTGCAAGCCTGAAGATTTAGCTGCACAAAAAAGAGATTCAAATCCGACTTTAACTAAAAACATGAAGCCCGAGAATTATATGAAAAAAATTAAAATCTATAAACAAGATGGATCAGTTCAGTGCGAAGACGGAACGGGTGCCTCTTTAGAGAAAATGTCTAGTGAACTTGTTGGAATAACTGTTCATAAAAAAGAAAAAAAACATGACGGCCTTTTAAGAGCTCAAATGTGTGGTAACCCAACAGGCCAATGTAACGTGTATGAAATTAATGAAACTGATTTAGCAAAAGCTGAAAAATTAGGTTTTAAAATCTGGAAAAATGACTAACTCAATTCAAATGAAAACGTCCAGCAAAATTTCGTCTTTAATCGGACAAACGCCACTTGTACGTATTAATTCACTATCTGAATTAACTGGTAATCATATTTATGCAAAGTGCGAACACTTAAATCCTGGTGGCAGCATCAAAGACCGCACAGCACTAGGTCTTATTCAAAATGCGATTAAAAAGGGATTGCTTAAAGCCAATACGGAAGTTTTTGAAGGCACAGCCGGAAACACAGGAATTGGCTTGGCACTTTTAGCTCATGAATTTAAATATAAATGCACTTTGGTTATGCCAAACAATCAGTCTGCAGAAAAATATCATATTTTAAAAGCTTTAGGTGCAAATGTGATCACTGTGGATCCGTGTCCGTTTACGAATGAAAAACATTTTTATCATCAAGCTAGAATCAAGGCCTCTGAAGCGGCAAATAGTTTTTGGGTGAACCAATTTGAAAACACCGCTAATTTTGATATTCATTTTTCAACAACAGGTCCAGAAATCTGGCGGCAAACGGGTGGTCAAATTGATGCTTTTATTTCTGCTGTTGGATCAGGGGGAACCATTGGTGGAGTTTCCAATTACTTAAAGCTACAAAACCCCGACATTCATATCCGCCTTGCCGACCCTATGGGTTCAGGGCTTTATTCATACTTTAATACGCAAGTATTTAAATCCGAAGGTTCGTCGATCACTGAAGGTATTGGCATTATGCGCTTAACTGAAAACTTCAAAAAAGCCAAAGTCGATAGCGCCACCCAAATTAATGATGATCAAATGATGTCGATGTTAAATCATGTGGCTAAATATGATGGCTTTATCGTCGGAACTTCAGCCGCATTAAATCTAGCTGCAAGTTATGAATATGCACTTGAAAACAAGAACAAGAACTTCAATATAGTCACAGTTATCTGTGATTCGGGTTTACGATATGCGGATAAGATCTTTAATGAAGCCTTTATCGAATCTAAAGGTATTACTTTAAGTAACATAATATAACTTATCAGAGAATGTATCTATCTAAACACGTGCTATTTAAGCGCAAAATTAAAAAAAGGACACCGTATGCAACCCAATTTTTTCAAAAAACTTACTTCACACTTTGTAACTAAGTCAGATTCAAATCTAGAATATGAAAAAATTAGAGCTCCATCAGATTACTCACCCTGGAACCTTGATAAGGAGTTTCAGCATGTATTGTCAGAAATTTCTGGATTTACATTAGTCGATAAATTTCGCTGTTATGAGCTTTGGAAGCTTGTCGAGGAATCTGCAAAACTACAAGATGGCCATTTTATTGAAATTGGTGTTTGGCGCGGTGGCACCGGAGCCTTAATTGCTCAAAAAGTTAAAAACTTGGGTTTAAGTAACAAAGTTTATTTGTGTGACACTTTTACTGGTATTGTTAAAACAACAAAATTTGACACTGCTTATTTTGGTGGCGAACACAACGATACAAGTCTTGTATTAGTTAAAGATTTTATTTTTAATAAATTTAAATTAGATAATGTAGAAATATTAGAAGGAATTTTCCCCGATCAAACAGGTAACAAAGTAAAAGATTTGAAGTTTAGATTTGTTCATGTCGATGTTGATGTTTATCAATCCGCAAAAGATCTTGTCGAATGGATATGGGATAAAATGGTGCCTGGCGCTATTATGGTTTATGATGATTACGGCTTTAGTTCTTGTAGTGGAATAACTAAATATGTAAATGAACAAAGGCTTTTAAAGGATCGCTTGGTTATTCATAATTTGAATGGTCATGCCATTGTAATTAAGCTTTAAAAAATTTTGCTTTTACAATCAATAGTTAATCCATCTAATTTTAACTTAGACTCTATGATAGGCATACTGAATCGATTCTACGAATATTACTTCTGTCATTGGCTTCCGATGAACTTTCAATAGTTTCACCAAAGACTTTTTTTAAGATCTGGGCGTTTTTCCCAGATACAAAGTAGTTAGTCTCTATTCACACATTCTGCAGATGATTTGTTAACAAAGTCTCCACCGGTCGTGATAAGATAAATTTCACCATTTTTTAGAAGAAAAACTGTTGCGTTTTTTACTGAGTTGTAAAAATCTTTTTTTCGATATAGATCAAAAATTTTCTCGCCGTTATTTGTGTTGTACTTTCTTCTCTTAATCTCGGCAGTTGTCAGCTCTTGAAGCACACCGTTAAATGAAAAGTCAGTGATATCCCAATCGCCGTAAAAACTATCTTGGTTTTTGATAACATTACCCAACAAACCTAGTTTATTTAAATTTCCACACGAAGGACTACTGTATCTTGTTTCCACATCAACTGATCCTTTCATGGTTTTAAAATTTAATTTTAATTTTGCCGTCACTATATTTTCTTCTATTGATTGCCGCTGATCTTTTGCGCTGTAGTATATTTTATCTGGGAACAGTTCAATTGATTGTGTATCCCCATCTTGCATTTCTGCCTGACTGTCTTGCATAGGGTTTGAAGTAAGATTCGCAAAAGTTGTATTCATCATTAACAACACTACAGTCATTAAAATCATTTTTTTCATAAAATTGACCTTTCGTTTTTTATTACCTAACAAAGTATAGCTAAAACCGTTCCCCACTCAGACTCATTTTTATTTGATTTGACGGTAAAACTCTGGCCACAGATTTTACAAATGACCCCAAATACGGCCCTTCCCAATCTTCCACAGGGGTATCGGTCACCAATACATAATTATGGTGCCCATTGAATGTGACCGATACCCCTAGAAATGCTTGAGACAGTGAAAACACCAATAAAGCGAGCGTCATTTTGTACGTAGATATATTATAGACGATTACAGGATCGGATATCGGATCAAAAGAGAATTTTTACAAACTTTTGAATAATAAGATAAGACAACAATCAGAGCTTCAAAGACCTAGCAAATGCCACATACCCCAAGTTGAATGCTGGTTCATTTTCCTTCACGTAAAACGGAAAGATAATAACCCCGTCTTCTGGCATTTGATAACTTCGTGGACTGTCTGTTAAAACTTCATTTTTTTTGAAGCTCTGAAAACTATACAGATTAGGTTTTAATTTTAAATCAGGCTCTGCAGGGATAACTTCATTAAT
>JANOOI010000265.1:0-3976 GCA_031421235.1 Bdellovibrio sp. | reverse complement strand
ATTATTATAAAATAAAAAAAGACAATACTGTCATCTAGAAAAATATAAAAACGACCAAGTTGTGTCTTTTTTCAATGTGTTTCTTGTTTTGGTTTTATGTCGTTGCAGAAATTTTAGTATCAACGCGGTTGCCATTGTATATGTCGACGTATCATAACTACAGCTTAGCGGAATCATCAAATGCTTTGATGTGGTTCTTTATTTTTTTATTTGTTGGCCGGTTACTTTTTTCACTGATCAGGTTTAATTTCGATCTAAAAATTTTGTTGAATGCATTTTTGGGATTATCATTAATGTCGCTGATTTTGGGTTTAAACGTAAATCCAAAATTCCTGATTTTAACGGGTTTGTTTATGGCTCCATTTTACCCGCTCAGCGTGATGTACATTTCTCAGAACACGTCTGAATTAAGTCGGACATATTTATCCTTTGCCATGAGCTTTCAAAGTTTAGCCGTTGTTGCGATGCACTTAGGCGTAGGTTATCTAACTGATCAATTCGGTTTATTTTATGCTTTTGGAGTTGGGATTTTTGCGCTAGTATTATCTTTAGTATGTTTAAACTTTCACCCCAAAAAATTACAACAAGCCTAGCTGTACTTTTTTCTATAGTTTTTAATTGTCTTTTTCTGGCGTGGCCAGCAGGGGCTCAGTTTCGGCCATCTAAAGGTGCCCTAGTAGATGCTTTTATAGATGAACAGTTTTTAATGGCTTATTCAGAATCTGATGACTGGGATATTGGTGAAGTTTTACCAATCATTTCCCAAAATTCACGAATCGGTGTTTTTGCTTTTGTTGAAGTTCAAAATGTAAAAACAATCAGATCAAACCGTCACGAAATAAAACTGAAACTTCTGCGGCAATCAAGAAGATATATGATCCAAAAAGGCGATATTGTCAGAAAACTAGACATCACTTCCGAAAATCCTGATTTCTTAGGGTCAACCGAACTAGTTATTAAAAAAAGTGAACTCAATATTTCATCGAAGTACCGCCCCTTGTTTTATCAGGGATTAACTATTGGTGAAACAGCACAGACTCTTTATAAAAATGAATTTTTAGTTAACTTTCTTGGAAACACTTATTTCGGAGTTACAGAATGGTTAAGTATCGGCAGCGTTTTGCCGGGAAATGCTTTAGGTAAACCTAATTTCAATTTTAAAGCCCGGCTTTATGAATCAGAAACAACAACATTATCCACAGGGCTCAGTTACGTTCGCGTCAGTGCAGAAGATGAATCCGTTGTGAACATGAATTTTTTTTGGGATTCAACATCATCAGATAGTTTAATTTCTCATACTTTTCTCAGTTTAGGTTTAGCTAAATGGGAAGGTGCTGCTGATGCAGCTGCGATCAAAGCTTTAGGTTCAAGTTCATTTCAAACAGGGTATGAAGTCATTTCCACAGATTGGAACCGGATATTGATTGGACCCAGTTATAATTTTGAAAAGAAAGCACTAGGCGGATATTTATCCTATGTTTGGATTTATGACCGAATGCATACTCAGGTCTCAATCAATGCAACGGATATCGCTCAGTTCAGATTAGATCCGACAAATGGTTATTATGGCTTTATTGATTTTTACTGGAGATTTTAGTGTCGCACTTCTTTGTGAGCTGTCAGTTAGGCGCAGAACAAGAGCTTCTGCAGGAAATGAATTTTTTTTGGCATAACCTAATTGACTTGGATGGACTGCCAACGCGTTCAAGGCCTGAAGTGCTTTTCGAAGATAAAGGCGGTTTAGAAATAAATTGTGATCTGCATTTAGGTCTGCAGATCAATCTTTTTTCAAAATTAGCAAATCGTGTTCTTCTGCGGGTTCACCGATTTGAAGCCCGATATTTTGATCAGTTTGAAAAAGAAATTAAGAAAATGAATTGGAATCAATTCGTTGATTTAAAAAAACCAGTCAGGTTTGAAATCGATTCTGCTAAATCAAGACTTTTTCATGAAGGGAATTTATTAGAGGTTTTAGAAAAATTGTTGAAAATAAAATCATCAACTGAAGAAACAGCACAGAAAGTTTTTTTTAGAATTTTTAAAGATTCAGTGCAGATTAGTTTAGACACATCTGGTGAACACTTGCATAAGCGGGGATACAGAAAACAACAAGGCGAAGCCCCTATTCGTGAAACACTGGCTGCTTTAATGATTCAATTCTTAACTGAAACTAGCCAAAAATTAAATTTACCGTATTTACAAAGTGATAAAAGTATTATTTATATTGACCCATTCTGTGGATCTGGGACTTTGCTATTTGAAATTCGCATGGCTCAGGTAATTAATCTTATGCGAAGTTATGCCTTTGAAAGCTTTTCTTTTTTGCCAGCTTTACTTAAATCACCAATATGGAAAAAAAATTACAAATTTAAGTCAGTCTTTAACAATCGATTACTGGGTGTTGAGATTGATACTGGAACTTTTGACAAAGCGATGAATAATTTAAAAAACTTACCGATCGAATGTCAAAATCACATCGAAATTTTAAACCAGGACTGCCAGGATCTAGTTCTTCAAAGTTCTGCAGATGATTTTAAAATTATCATTACGAATCCACCTTACGGTGGACGGTTGTCAGATGTAAAAGCCGATCAAATGCTTCATTATTTAGAAGAAAAAATAAATCCCAATATTATTTTAGTAGTGCATCCGAAAGACTGGAATTTTAAGTTTAAAAATTTAAAATTAAGCCGTCAAAAAGCTTTTAATAACCAAGGGCTGGATTTGTATTTAAGTTATTTCTCAAAGCCGTGAAAACAAATAGTAACTAAAACAAATGGCCATCAAGCCATAATTTATTTTTAATTTTACGTTTAAGCGATACAAAAGTTGAATCATCAATCTGTTCTGTCGTCAGTATTTCATAAAGACCGTAGGTTGTTTCCGCATTGACTGATCCGACTGGGGGTCTGTATTTGAAATCATTTTGTTCGTAAGTGTAAACAATAAATTCATTTTGAACAGACTGTTTGTAGGCAAAGTGAACCATATTTTGAAGCACTTCAGGGTGTTTGAAGAATAAAAAATGCAAAAGCTGAAACTGTAAAGTTTGATCTTTATGAGTTCGTGAAAAAGGCTTTGTTAATTTTCTTGAAAAACCAAGCCATGAGCCAAATTTCAAAAACTGTCTGAAATTATGGGCCTGTTGATTATAGGTCTGAGGGAAATAGTCTTGCAGCAGCGATGAGCTTAAAGGGTAGCAACAGCCGACGATATTATTTTCTGAATCAAGGGCTATGATAAATTTCTTGAAGCTGTAAACAAGCGAATTGCTGACGTAGTCGTCGACAGATTTTAAAAGTTCGGCTGAAACAAGATCGGTATCTGCTAATTTTTTTTCAAGATATTCGGTTAATTTAGGTACGTCATATTTATTTGCAAAGCGAACTTCAATATCAGGATTAAGCTGATTAGAAAATGGATAAAACCCATGTACACTGACTAGATTAAATTTTTTAATCAGCTCATAAAGCGGCTTCTGGGCTTTTTTTTGTTTAGTCCGAATAAAAGCATTAATGACCTGATTGTTTTCTAGGTTTACTGTTGTGATAAAATGATCAGTTTTTTTAATCGTGGCGACTTCTTTAATCTTGGGTAAAAAGAATTTTGACCAATGTAGAATAGCTTTTCTTTGCGGTGAAATTCTTAAATCGCACGCATTAGATATATTTAGTGTTGTAGTTAACTGGCCAAGACCCACTTTGCATTTGCTGTGAATAAAACTGGCTGTTCCTAAGATTTCTTTATTCAATTCATCAGACTCTTCAAGAATAAAATTCTGAAAATTCATTTGAAATCGTCGGTAAAGCGAAAAAAAATCGACTTCCCGTTTAATTTTAATATCTATTAAAGATTGCAGAGGGATCTGTGAGAAAAACTGGCTCAGTTTTTCTGCGTCACTTGCATCTGATTCCCTTAGGTTTAATTCTTTGTCCATAAAATATCCTGTTGATTTTTTTTATGGTTAACAAACCTG
>JANOOI010000264.1:0-3694 GCA_031421235.1 Bdellovibrio sp. | reverse complement strand
CTTTTGCATAATTTTGAAGTTCTTCAGTGATCACACCGGGCTCGATACGAACTGTAGAATCTGTTTCATTAAATTCTAAAAAGCGATTCATTTTTTCAAAGCTTACAATCACTTCGCCTTGGGTGGCACAAGCGGCACCGCTAAGGCCTGTTCGACCTCCTGAGGGCACTAATGCAATTTTATTTTTTCGTGCCCAGTGCACGATTTTAACAACGTCTTCTGTGGATTCAGGAAATAAAACAGCGGAGGCTTGGATATCAAAATAAGTGGTCCAATCTTTGCCGTAATAATTTAAAGTTTCGGTGTCGGTTTTGATTTGTTGTTTATTTAAAACTAATTCACTGAGGTGATTGGCGAAGTTTTGCATTTGAATATTATCGCAAAGTTCGAATCCGAAAGAAAGAATAAATCGGACATAGCCCCCAGCCTGCCGTGGCTAAGCCATATAAACCTAGACCATAGAACCAGAACGGCCCACCAGCAATAGCATAAGACAGAACTATAACAGACAAAGTAAAGCGAAAAGCTCTATCCCACAGGGCTACGTTACATAACATATTTAGTTTTTGATCAAATCTTGAAGTTCACCAGCTTGATACATTTCCATCATGATATCACTGCCGCCAATTAATTTTTTATTAATATACAACTGTGGGATAGTCGGCCAGTTGCTGTAATCTTTAATGCCTTGGCGAATTTCTTCGTCATCTAAAACATTCACATCTTTGAAGGGGATTCCCATATCTTGTAAAATAGCTGTGGCGCGGGATGAAAAACCACACATCGGAAACTGCTGAGTACCTTTCATAAAAAGGACAACTTTGTTTTCAGTTAATAAATTTTCAATTTTAGTTTTTGCGTCAGACATTTGGGGACTCCTGTTTATTTTTTTAGCTTATTTTTTCAATATTGTTTTAATAGTTAGTGCGTGAACTTCACCGGTTTTTAGTTCAGTAGTAAATGCGGCCATAACGTGTTGGTGTTGTTCAATACGTGTTAAGCCCGCAAATTTTGGGCTGCACACTGAAACTTCCCAGTGATCAGATGTCCCGGTCAAATCGTTAACCCGAATATCATTTTGGCTATCTGATTCGGGATAGTGTTCTTGCAATCGTTGTTTCATTTGGTCTATTGTCATAGGTATGGGTGATACCAAATTCTACAAATTGAAGCAAGCTTTCGACTGTAAAAGTGCTAAAGACAGCGAAAATAGCTACTTTTTCGTACCTAAATCGCTATGGAAGTTGTTTATATCGTACCTAGTGATTTACACCCTAGTCAGAGTCTTATTCTTGATTTGGAATTTTCACCATTTTTCACAATTTTCAGTGGCAGAATTAATTCAAACTTTTGGTCATGGTCTAAGATTTGATTTGGTAGTTATAGCACCGATAATTTTTTTAACTTTTTTGTTAGCTTTGATTTTCAGAAACAAATACTTATCTGTTTTAGTTTTCGGGCCCTTTTTGCTTTTTCAAGTAGGTTTACTTTTTATCAATTTTGTGGATATTGAATTAGTTAATTTTATGGGAAGAAGGTTCACGAAATCCAGTTTGTATTTGGCTGGCGAAGGAAACATTTTTAATTTAGCCCAATACTTTTTCTTATCAACGATGACTTTGCTGGGGCTTATCGCTTTTTTGTTTTATCAATGGACCGGCTATCAAAAATTGCAAAAAGATTTGATTCAGTTTACGAAAAAGAAAACAGCTGGGTTTATTTGCGTGGGTCTTTTGTTAACAATGATTTTAGGGCGGGGTGGGTTTCAGTATAAACCTATTAGTTTTGTTGACGCTAAAATTTTACCTTACCCCTATTCCCACCACTTGGTGATGAATTCTGGTTTTACTTTTTTAAAAAGTTTTGGAAAAAAACAATTCGAAAAAGTTAAATATTTTTCAGAAGATCACATGTTAGGCCTACTGAATTTGAACCAGACACAAGACCTTAAAAATGAACCAGCTAAAGACTACAATCTAGTTATCTTCATTCTTGAAAGCCTCTCTGCTGAATATATTAATGAAAAGCAAATGCCTTTTTTTTCAAAGCTAAAATCTGAGGGTATTTATTTTGATAAAGCTTATGCTAACGGTCGCAGATCTATTGAAGGAATCGCTTCGATTTTGTCAGGAATTCCGGCCTTGATGGAAGAGCCTTTTTTAAATTCTGAATTCGCTACAAATGATTTCGTGGGACTTGGAAATTTATTGAAGAAAAAAAACTATCACACCAGTTTTTTTCATGGTGCTAAGAACGGCAGCATGAGGTTTGATTCTTTCTCTAAGGCCAGTGGTTTTTCTGATTATTATGGCTTGAATGAATACATGTCTTCAGTTACGGATGCAGATAAAGACAACGATCAAGTTTGGGGCATTTTTGATAAGCCCTTTTTAAAATTCACATGTGATCAGCTTGTAACGCAAAAGCAACCAATGGCTTCAGTTATTTTTACTTTATCGTCACATCAGCCGTTTAAAGTTCCAGATGATTTTTTAACTGAATATCAAGCAATGGATTTGCCTTCACAACCTGAGATATTAAAAACTGTAACTTACTTAGACCAGTCATTAAAATCATTTTTTGATTGTTTAGCAGAAACAAAAACATTTGATAAAACTATTTTTGTTTTTGTGGCTGATCACACGGGACCTCAGCTAAATCCGAAAATTGATATCAGTAACAATTCTTTTTCACAGCAATTTCATATTCCTATTTTATTTTATGCAAAAGATAAAACTGTATTAGAAGGCTTACAAAATCAACAGTACGCCCAGCAAATCGATATACTGCCAACACTGAATGACCTTTTCGATTTAGGCTTGTTGAATAAAAATCACTTAGCCAGGTCATTGTTTGTCAGTGGCCCTAAAACCATCGCTTTACTGTCAGATCAACACTATGAGCTAGTCGGCGATACAGATCTATCACAGGACCGTTTAAAAGCGATAAAGCAGTATTTTAGCGAAGGTCTCTATGATAATCGTTTGTATTTCCCACAAGGGTCGGGTAATTAAAAATAAATATGTCTGATGATGATTATTACTTTACACCGGCTTCTGAATCCCACCAAAAAATTGAAAAGGCCAAGGCCCGTGAAATGCGGCAGTCTAATTGGTGGAAACAACGATTAGGAAAATGCATTTGTTATCACTGTGAACAAAAGTTTAAAGCCGAAGAATTAACCATGGATCATCTGATTCCTATAGCCCGCGGTGGTAAGACAGATAAAAAGAACTGTGTACCTAGCTGTAAAGACTGTAACACAAAAAAAGGTCATAAAACCAGAGCCGAACTTGCGATGGATGATCTCAATAAAAACAAAAAAGATTAAAAAAAGATCAAGAAAACAATTATAGTTCTAAATCTATCTCTGACACTCTTTTAATAACTCTTGAGCATGCGCTAAAGATGTTTTTGTGATTTTCTCGCCAGAAATAAGTCTTGCGATTTCTTCAATACGTTGTTGTTTTTTTAATTCATCAACAGTCATGACAGCTTGATCTTTTAATGTCGATTTTTGAATTGAAAAATGCACATCACCAAATGCAGCCACTTGCGGTAAATGTGTCACACAAATGACTTGCTGGCCGTTAGCAATTTCTTTAAGTTTTCGACCCACTTTTTCAGCCGTTGTGCCCGAAACACCAGTATCAACTTCATCAAATAAATAAGTGCGTGGGTAATCAGATTGGCC
>JANOOI010000263.1:0-2072 GCA_031421235.1 Bdellovibrio sp. | reverse complement strand
TAAATTTAAAAGCATATTTGTTTTTAATCAACTGATCTGGTCGCATGCGTATTGAGGCTAAAACGACTTTTGCCATTTCACCGATCACAATTTTTAAAGCAAATTCTGGAACCGGTGCTGATTTAAAAACACCTAAAGCCTGACATAATTTAATTGTAAACTGATCATTAGTTACGTTTTCAGGAGAACAACAATTTATAGCACCCGTGTAAACTGAATTTGTAACGGCTTCTACGATAATATCTGATAAATCATCGATGGCAATCCAGCTCATGTATTGCTTTCCTGAACCTAAGGTGCCGCCCAAACCCTTTTGAAACAAGGGTACCATTTTTTTCAATGCACCTGATTGCGGATCTAACACAATCCCTATACGCAACTGCACAGTTCGCTGATTTAATTTTCTGAAAGGAGCTTCCCACTGTTCGCAGACTGTAGCTAAAAAATCATCTTTAGCTACAGTCTGTGATTTAATGTGTGGTTTAAGATCTGATAATTCTGTATCACCAGAATCGCCGTAAATACCTTGTGCTGAAGCTGAAACAACTGTTTGCACTGAAGTTGGTAAATTTTTTATTAAATTCTGACTACTGTTAATTCGCGAATTAAAAATATCAGATTTTTTCTTTTCATTCCAACGACCATCCACTGTTTCACCCATTAAATGAATGACTGTATCTATATTCTTAAAATGCTCTTCTGAAAGTGCCGTTTGAACAAGATCAGCTTCAATCACTTCAGCTGGGAATTCTAGATGCATTTTTGCCTTTTTTGCAGAACGACTTACAACAACAATTTCATGTCCTTGTTGAACTAGCTTTCGACCAACATAATTACCAACGGAACCCGTAGCACCTGTCATTAATATTTTCATGATTCAAGACCCTTTTTAAATTCTGTTAAAGCCCGCTGTCTAGCAAAAGTGTGTTCCACAATAGGCTTAATATATTTCGCTGTTTCAAATTCTGGAACCCACTTTTTGGTATAAACATAGTCTGGGTCAAACTTTTTGATTTGGGCTTCAGGGTTAAAAACTCTGAAGTACGGAGCCGCATCACAACCCGTACCGGCTGACCACTGCCAATTTCCGTTGTTGGCCGATAAATCATAATCTAATAATTTTTCAGCGAAATATCTTTCACCAATCAACCAGTGATGCAGCAAATGTTTAGTTAAAAAAGAAGCCACCACCATACGCACACGGTTATGCATGTGGCCTGTCGCATTTAATTCTCTCATGCCGGCATCAACTAAAGGATAACCCGTTTGCCCGTTCTTCCATTTGCTGATTTCTTCAGGTTCATTTCGCCATTTTATTTTTTCATACTTTGGTCGAAAGCTGGCTTTTTCGACATGAGGAAAATTCCATAAGATTTGCATAAAAAAATCACGCCAAATCAGTTCGCTCAACCAGATGTCTGAATGTTTTTTGGCTTCTTTGGCGAGTTCACGCACCGACACTGTGCCAAAACGCAAATGTAATCCTAGTTTCGATGTTCCCTGCTCTAGAAAAGGATAATCCCTAGTTTCCGCATACTTTTTTAAAATTTTTTGTGAAACTAATTCTTCAGGATAAGTAAAATCAGTTTTTTGAAAACCCATATCTTTAAGGCTCGGCATAATTAAATCTGCCTGATCCATTGATTTGGTCTTAAAATAATGGCCTTCGTACAAATCCACAGGGTAAGGTTTTAAATAAAATGGGCTTAGTGAAGCCAACCATTTTTTTTTGTACGGTGTGTATACAGTGTAGGGCTTACCTAAATCAGTCTGTATTTCATTTTTCTCGAAAATCGTTTGGTCTTTGTAAGTTTTAAAATCTATGCCCTTTTTTTCTAAAAGTTGTTGAATTTTAAGATCTCTTTCGATCGCTGCGGGTTCGTAATCGTGGTTAGTGTAAACTGATTTTATGATGTATTTTTCAGATAGTTTTTTAAAGACATCAATGGGTGATCCATATTCACATAATAAATCAGTTTTTTTAATTTTTAGTTCAGTTTGCATTTTGGAAAGAACTTGATGGATAAATTGGACGCGCAAATCATCTTTAGCTAAAAGTTTTAAAATATTCT
>JANOOI010000262.1:0-4795 GCA_031421235.1 Bdellovibrio sp. | reverse complement strand
GGCAGCAATCCAATCTGTACAAAAATGCCATCTAACGTTTCAATGACCTCTTTTTCGGTTTTACGATCTGTGTATTCAAGACCCGTAACCTTTTGCCCGTTTCCTAAAACTTGTCTTGTTTTTGCAGATGTAATAATTTTTGTATTTGTCAGGGATTTTAATTTATCCACAAGAACTTGATCAGCTTTAAGTTGATCGTTGTATTCAAACAAAATAACTTCGCTAACGATGCCCGCTAAATCGATTGCAGCTTCAACTCCAGAATTACCACCACCAATGACTGCAACTTTTTTACCTTTGTAGTAAGGTCCGTCACAATGTGGACAATACGCAACGCCACGGCCTAAGTATTCTTTTTCTCCAGTGATATTAAGCTCTCTCCATTTAGCACCTGTAGTGATGATAATTGATTTTGCTTTAAGATATTCACCACTTTCTAAATGAATCGTATTAGATTCTTTGTCAATTTTTTGAACACGTCGGTGTTCTAGCATTTTAACAGGATAACTTGTCACATGTTTATTTAACTGCGCAGTCAGCTGCGGACCTTCTGTATAAGTGACTGAAATTAAGTTTTCAATACCTTTTGTATCCTGTACTTGCCCGCCAAATTTTTCTGCAACCAGTGCAGTTTTTAAACCCTTACGAACACTGTAAATTGCAGCAGCAGCACCTGCGGGTCCGCCACCAATAACAACCACGTCATGTTCACCTAAATCAGCCAATTTTGGATCAACTGTTTTTGCCACTAAATCATCGATACCAAAAGTGTCTTCTAATTTTTTTAATAAATCTAAAAAGTTAATACGACCTGAATGAATCATGACATCGTTCGCAACAACACAGGGAACGCCTTGAATATTTAATCGGCTAATTTCTTCCTGAGTATAGGCTCCATCAATCATTTCATGGCGAAAATCAGAATGAAGAGTCGACATTAAATTTAAGGCCTGCACCACATCGGGACAATTCTCACAAGATAAAGAGATAAAAGTTTTGACTCGAACGGGGCCTTTTAGGCTTTTAATCCTTTGAATCAGAATCTGATCAGGTAATTTACCTTTTCCGTCTGAATTTAAGATAGCTAAAATTAATGATGTAAACTCGTGACCTCCGGGAATCCCTTTAAAATATATTCCGGTTGGTTTTTGATCGTGCAGAATAGTAAATCTTGGAGTTTGATCTGTCGTTTCATTTTTTATAGAACGAACTGAAATTTTATCAGATGTTTTTGTTAATCCTTCAAGCATCTCTAGAAGCTGATTTTGATCCTTATGAGAACTTTCAGTGAGTTGTAATTCAATATTTTTTTCAAGAGATGCAAAAGCGGATTTTAGCTGGTCGATAATATCTTGATCTAACATAACATCTCCTGTTGAATTCAGATGCGGAATACAAAGTTATTAGCCTAAAAAAAAGGCCTCTGATAAATTCAGAAGCCCTTAAAATTTTATTTAAAAAAGAAAACTAGATTTTGCCAACAAGGTCTAAACCAGGTTTTAAAGTTTGTGAACCCGGTTTCCATTTCGCTGGGCAAACTTCATCTGGGTTTTTAGCAATAAACTGCGCAGCTTGGGTTTTTCTTAATAATTCGTCAGCATTGCGGCCAATGCCATTATCTTGAATTTCTGCTAATTTAATTAAACCTTCAGGATTAACTAAGAAAGTTGAACGGTAAGCCATACCTTCAGATTCAATGTGTACTCCGAAAGCGCGTGTTAAATGACCCGTTGGATCTGCTATCATTGGATATTTGATTTTTTTAATTGTTTCAGAAGCACTATGCCATGCTTTGTGTGTAAAATGATTATCTGTAGATACAGAATAGACTTCGACGCCCATTTTTTGAAATTCAGCATATTTATCAGCCATATCGCCCAATTCAGTTGGGCAAATAAAAGTAAAATCTGCTGGGTAGAAAAAGAAAATCGACCATTTTCCATTTAAATCTTTGTCGGTAACTGTTTTGAAACTGTCATTGTGGTAAGCCTGAGTGCTAAAGCTTGTGACTTTCGTGTTAATAATTGTCTGCATTTAATCTCCTTGTGGGTTGTTATGATTATGACTCGTTAAACGTATACATAACATATGCAATTCAAACTACCATAAACTGAAAATAAATATAGTCATTATCGATATTTATACTTATCTTATAGTTATTTACTATGATACGCTGCTCGTAAGCTGTTAAAGTTGCTTAAAAATAAACACATGACAATTAAAATCAGGCCTCGATATAGTTGTAAAAAAAGGAGTTCATAACATGAACAAGTTACTTATTTGTATTTTAGCTTTATTGTCTTTTAATTCTATCGCTTCTGCTCAAGAAGTTTGGGGTCAAGGCGGCGGATCGTCATACTCTATGCCCGCAATTGAAGTTGGATTTCGATCAGGTTCGGCAAAAGTGAAAAATTCATCTTCTGACAAGCAAGGTCTGGGTTACCAATTAGGCGCAACTGCAGTTTTTAATATTTCTGAAAAGTTTGGTTTAAAAACAGGTTTGATGTACACAGAAAGAGCTTTTAAATCAACAGTGTCTGGCCAAAGCATTGAAGGAAAAATAACGTATTTTGATATTCCATTATTTGCGATGTACAAACTTGAAGACTTCGTTGGTATTTACATCGGACCAACGATTGCATTTCAAATTGGTGATGATATCAAAGGTTCAACAACAGGATTCACAGATATTGAAAGCATGGTTGTTCCAATTACTTTAGGTGCTCAGTTTAAATTTACTCCTGTATTAGGTTTAAATGTATTTTTTGAAAATGTATCAGGTGATTTAGCAATCGGTGTTGATAAATATCGCGCTGTTGGCGCGACACTGATGATCGCTTTAGATTAATTTAATTTTAAGGAGTTTTATATGAAACAGTTATTAATCATTATGTTAACACTAGGTTTATTTTCTGTCGTAACTGCTGAAGAAGTGGGTCTTAAAGTTGATAAAATCAACGCACAAGAAGACACTACAATTTCTATTTCTAAAGGAAATAAAAAATCCGATAAGAAAAAATACATGATTTCTGAAGGTGAAGATCAAATCACAAGCGACAAAGAAGTCGTTAAAAAAGAAGCGCAACAGAGCTGGAAAACGGCCTGCGTTGATTGGAAAAAAGAATTCAGGGATTTAAATAAAGATAATAAAATTATTTCTATGAGCTGCGGAGCGATGAATTGCACTAAAGACGGTGTTGAATCAACATGTTCGTCAGTTGCTAAATATAAAGTTCGCGTCGTAGTCGAAGAATAGAAATTTATTTCAAAGTTCTTAGTAAATAAATTTTATTTTGATTTTGTCCAATTTGAATATTTAAATCGGACAAAGTTTCAGAAACTTTTTTATTGGCATCGATTCCAGATAATTTAAATTCGTGCTGTCCAGGTTTAACGGGTATTTTAAGAACATGCATGGTCCTTGGGTACAAAGACCATTGTCTTAAATCAGCGCGATCAGACGCAATCATCGTAATAAGAGCAATCGCCCCTAAAGCTTCATTTTTTTGCCGGATTTGGTCAGCCATAACATGTTTGGCAACACGGCCACCGACTCTGCGGGCAACAAGGCTGTTATAATCTGCATCTAAGGTTTTAATCGCGGCACTTTCAAAACTATATACAGGCTCACTTTCGTAAATTTCAGCCACACCACTTTGAACACGTTCAACTTGCAAAGAATGTGTCAGACTAGAAACGCTGATAAGCCTTGGGTAAAGGGGCGCATCAGGTCGTGGGTATTTCCGCGGACCCCAGCCCTGCATAAGTACTAAAATAATTTCTGATTTAAATTTTGACTTAGCATATGTAATTTCATCTTCTGTAGCCTTAATCTTTTTAACCAGTGTATTAAATTCATCAACACGCTGAGCTTTCCAGCAAGAGCGCAGCATATCGCGCGCAACAGAGCGATAATTTTCATCCAAGAAATACGCGTCTTTATAAGATATGCAAGCGTCGTCGTACTTACGATCTGATTCGTAGATAAGCCCAGCCAAGTATTGTGCGAAAGCGTTTAATTCAAACGGTTTTTTATCATCACCCTGATATTTTTGAAACTTATTATTAATTTTACGGACCTCTACCATGGCTGAATCATTTTGGCCTAATTGAATAAAATTTAAAGCTAAAGAGACATTGATGAAAAGTTTTTCGAAAGTATCACCTTTGTATTGAACCATTTCCTCGCTTAATAGCGTCGATGCGGCTACATTGGTCATCGAATGATAATCTAATTCATCAGCTAACGATTCAGCTTTTAAAAAAATCAGATTACTGTTTTTATAATCACCACAGGTCTGCAAAGCAGAACCGTAATCCATTAAATAGACCAGCTGATCACGATTTTTTTCTGCACTTAATTTCTCTAGAATTTCTAAAGCAGGCTGACATCGACCAGCCACAAGATGATCTCTTGCGGGCTGAATTTTAAACTGATAAGTAGCACAGCTGCTAAAAAATGAAACAGTAGCTGCGAAAAGAAATATTTTTAGCAAGATTAAAAACCAATAGTTTTCTTTTTAAATGTTTTACGAAGCTCTTTGTTATTAGTCCAAACAATCAAACCTGTTTTTAAATTTGTTAAATTCAAAGTTACTTTGTAATAGACAGTTTTTTCTTTACCAACTTCTTTAACAGTTTGGTCCAAACGTCCATTTATGATAAAATCTGCACCAACTTGCCCGCCAGCGCCTTTTTTAGTTTGATTAGAAACCATTCCTGAATTTTGGTAGTCATATTCATTTGAAATATCTTGGCGCGCTTCTTTATCAACAAAAGCCACTTTTCCAGAATT
>JANOOI010000261.1:0-2247 GCA_031421235.1 Bdellovibrio sp. | reverse complement strand
TTTTGAAACCTTAAAAATCTTTTCATTTAAATTACGGCAAACGGTTTCGACTTCTGGGAGTTCTGGCATTATATAATCTTCCCAGCCCAAAGTTTTTTAAGAAAGCTTTCATAATTTAAGTAATCTATGTCGTTCGAAGTTCCCTCTTTGGTAAATTGACCAACTACAATATATTTTTTAATCAGTTTTTCCTCTTTAAGCGCCAACAAGCCTTTTGCAAATTCGGGTTTAAAAAAGCGGCCTAATTTAAATTCAAGAGCGATATCATCCCCAATAATAAGATCGACTTCATAACCTTTTGATCGCCAGTACGAAATTGGTTTTTTAATCCGCTGATATGACATGTAAGCTCTAATTTCTTGAATCATAAATTGTTCAAAATTAATCCCTAAATCTGAACTGTTTTCAGCTATTGGCAACTTTCTTGCGAAGTAATTAGAAACCCCGCAATCAAAAAAATAAAATTTTGATTTGGTTGAAGCTTTTCTGTTTATAGTTTTTTGATAGGGCAGCAGTTCAAACCCGATCAGTGTATCTTTTAAGATTTCAATATGACTTTCAATAGTTCTAGCAGGAACACCTGAATCACTTGATAAACTTTGATAGTTTAACTCCTGCCCGTTCGATAAGGCCATTGTTTCAATGAAACGAACAAATCGTTCATAGTTTCTAACGGCTGCTTCAGCTTTAATTTCTTCAGCTAGGTAAATTCGACCGTAAGCTTCTAAATCCTCTATTGGTTCAGAGGATTTCCAAACCAATGGCAAGCCTCCGTAATTTAGGTATTTCAAAAGATTGAAATCAGTCAGTTCATGATATGTTAGCGGAAAAAGTTGAGCTTCTCTGGCCCGTCCACCCAGCATATTTGCCCCTGCTTTTTTTAGTTTACGAACCGAACTTCCAGTTAATAAAAATTTTATTTTTCTGGACTCGATCAGTCTGTGCACTTCATCTAACAGCATTGGTAGTTTTTGAATTTCATCGATAACAACTAATTTATCGTTTGCTTTTATTTTTTCGCCTAAAGCCTTTGGTCTTCTTAAGAATTCTTCATAAATATCTGCATCGAGTAAGTCAAAAACAGGAACAGACTTTAGCTGGCTGAGTATTAACGAACTTTTACCTGTGGCCCTGGGGCCGAACAGAAAGTAATTTGATTTCTCAAGAAGTTCTTTTAAATTTAATGCTCTTTTGTACATATTTAGATTGTATCAGAATCGGCAACAAGTTGCCATATTTACTTCAAAATCGGCAACTTACTGCCGATTTTGTGATTTAAGAGTTTAAAACGATTATAGTGAATTTGGGAGCTTTTTTAGGCCAAAGCCTGTTCAGAAATTTAGTGTAATTAATCGCAATCTTTAAGGAATTTTCGCCTTTGGTTAACAGAATCTTCTCTTGCCATAACATGATCGTCGTCCATCCACTGAACCATAGTGTTTTTGGAAATTTTGTTTTTTAGAACATCAGATTGCTGCTTTTCAATCCAAGGATCTTTCGTCCTTAGTTGAACTAATATCTTCTGGCGCAACAGAGGGATTGTTTCAGTAAGATCAAATTCTCTCATTTCATCTTGAAAGCGTTTTAGCTGTGGATTTGAAATGCCTTTTCTGGCCTCTAGAGCAACGGGATGTTCGCTTGTTGTCCAAAACGTAGAGAGCATCGGGACAGACCCGGTAATGATCAGACAATTTACTGAACTATCGATTGAGTAAGCGGCAACCGATCCACCAAGATTTTTTCCAACAACAAAGATTTTCATCTGTTTGGAACCAAAATAATTTTCAAGATCTTGTACAACTTTTGGAAATTGCTCCCGCGCATCTTTCCACAATTCTTTTTCGCCATTGAGATCTGCAAGTCCACCCTTGGACGTATTTTTTCGGTAGGGAGGATCGTAAAGAAGCGCGGCGTAATTTAGCTCTTTAAGTCGATTAGCCTCTTCAAGTTGATGTCCTTTGTCACCAGTGGCTGGTGGATAAAAGATTACAACAACTTTCGGTGCCTCTAACGGAATTATTAAATTTCCATAAATAAAATTCTCGTCCATCTTTTTAAGATCTCCAAATACTAGGTTCGGAATAAATAAAAGTATTATGAATTTCGACATTACTATTTTTTGTACCATCAGCGCAAATGGATGTCGCTTCAAAACCCAATCTAAATTGACACTACTACAAATTAAAACTCAAAGCATTAATGACTAATCGGGCTCAGAAACCCTTAAGGCTGACCCAAAAATTTGAG
>JANOOI010000260.1:0-5279 GCA_031421235.1 Bdellovibrio sp. | reverse complement strand
ACTAAATGGTAAAGGCTTTGTCTTTAATAATCCCAACGCCACTAAAAACTGTGGTTGCGGTTCAAGCTTCAACGTCTAATTTTATCTTCAGATGATCGTCAAATCGATCGACGACCCTAAATTTCTTTCAAAAAATAATGGTTAAAATACCCTAAAACGGTTCCTAACTGAGACCAAACCCCTCTATCTGAGCCATTGTAACCTTTCCTCTTTACTGTTTCTTCCGACAATGAGACTCTCTGCCACCTGAACCAGCATTACCAAAAGGATAACCTGTGAACAACGAAAACACTGATCTACCAGTCAATGAGACTGCTGATCAAATCGAACAAATGCCGCGCACAAAAAACACTGAACCTGTTATTGAATCACAGGTCGATGAGGTTTCAGATGCGCCAACGAATGATTTCTTAAACTTTGCTTTATCTGAAGAAATTCAGAAAGGTTTAGCGAAATTAAAATTTACAAAAGCAACGCCCATTCAAAAAGCGTGTATTCCGTTTTTATTAGAAAACGAATCAGACATTGTTGCTTTAGCTAAAACAGGAACTGGCAAAACAGCCGCTTTCGGTTTACCACTTGTTGAAAAGTTAGAAGCTGGTGCAGGAATGCAAGCTTTAGTGCTTTGCCCGACTCGTGAATTAGCTCAGCAAGTTGCGCTGATGATCAAAAACTTTGGCGAATTTAAAAAAATGAAAGTCGCAACGGTTGTTGGCGGCGAATCATATGATAAACAAATTCGCGCCATCAAAAGCAATCCAGAAATTTTAGTTAGTACTCCGGGTCGTTTAGTCGATCTTATGGAACAAAAAATTATTAATCTTTCTGATGTTAAATATTTAGTTTTAGATGAAGCCGATGAAATGCTTTCATTTGGCTTTGAAGACGCATTAGAAACAATTTGGAAATCAACATCTAAACAAGATCTTAAAACATGGTTGTTTTCGGCAACAATGTCTAAAATGATCCGTAATTTAGCTGCTAAGTACTTAAAGAAAGCCCACGAGGTCACTTTAAATACTCAGCAAGAAAAAATTCTTGTTGATTCATACGCCTGCGTGATTTTTGAAGAAGACAAAGAAGACGCTTTATCTTTATTAATTAAAAATACTCCGGAATTCTACGGTATTATTTTTGCGACAACTAAAAAACAAGTGGCTGAACTTGAAGTCCGCCTACGTGGTTTGGGCTTAGATGTAGACAGCTTACATGGCGATAAAGTGCAGGCCGATCGTACTCGTACAATTGAACGTATGAAACATAAACGCACTAAAATCCTAGTCGCAACTGATGTGGCTGCGCGCGGCTTAGATATCCAAGATTTAACTCATGTTGTGAATTTTGAAATCCCATGGGATGTTGAAACGTATACTCACCGTGTGGGTCGTACAGCACGGGCTGGTAAAACGGGAATTGTTTGGACAATGGTTAAACCTAAAGAAAGTCCTAAATTATCTAGGTTTGAAAAAGCCCTAGGCCACACATTCAAAAATTTAAGAATTCCTTTAGTTGAAGAAGTTCAAGTTAAACAAAAAATGAACTGGTTAAATGAAATCGCAACACGCAATGTTCGTGAAACTGATGTGACCCGTTTTGCTAAAGCTGTGGATCAATTAGAAAATGCAGCTTTAACTGAATTATCAATCGAAACTAAGCAATGGCTTGCAAAAGCTTTTGATTATTTCGGTCAAGGCGAAGAACTTCGTATGAAACAACCACGTTCTTTAGAATTACGTTCAAGTGAATCACGCAGCAGTGATCGTTCATATAGTGATGACAGCCGTCCACGTTTTGGTGGTCGCGGTGGGTCACGTGACAGTAATGATCGTTCTGGCGGATACCGTGGTCGTAGTGATTCTCGTGATGGCGGTGGTTCCTCGTCTCGTGGTGGTGAATCTCGTGGACCTCGTCGTGATTACAATGATCGTGCTCCTTCATCAAGTGAAGGTTCTAGTGAATCGCGTCCACAATCTAGATGGGGATTCCGTGACAGAAATGATCAAGCACCAAGAAGTGACCGTGGTGAAAGCCGTGGCACTGGTGGTAGTTTTGAAGGTCGTTCAGACAGTCGTCCGACTGAAAGCCGACCTGCTGATGATCGTGGACCAAGAACTGATTCACGTCCGTCAACTGGTGGCAGCACTGGTGAATCGCGCGGTTTCCGTGGCGCTGCTCGTAGTGGCAGTGGCGGCAGACCTGCAAGTGGTGGTTCACGTGGTGGACGCACAAGTAGTGCTCCCCGTGATGCTGATTCATCGGCTCCAAGAAGACCAAGATATTAATTAGCCATTCGTTAAATATAATTATGCTGTACAGCGTATTGAAATAGAGGACTCAGTTTAGTCTGATATTTCAATACGAGGTACAACAATGAAGTTCTTATTGGCTACAACAGTCATTTTATTATTTTCTGTAAATTCTTTTTCACAACCTAAAATGTCGAATAAAAACAATTCTGATGAAACCTGTCAGACTAAAATAGCCGCAGTTGAAAATTTACTTTTTGCTGATGGATCAGTTAAAGAAATCCCAAAATTTATTACCAAAAATGAAGCTGCAATTGATTTTTGCTCATCTAGAAAAGGTGGCAAGGTAAAAGCTTTCTTAAAAAGTGGTCAAACACTTTGTAAGGATGCGCACTTCACAAAAGACAAGTTTCAGTACGGAAGTTGTGTTTTAAAAGTATTAAAAATTGTTATGAACACAAACCCAGATATGGGAATGTAGTTTATTTTTTTATCCGTTTAACCATTTCATTTAATGCCAGTGGGATTTCCTGAAAGAAATCAGCTTTCCTTAATTCTAGTTCCTTGGCTAAATCATCTTGATTGTTGATTGTATCAAGGTGAATTTGTAGTTTTTTGATTGGCCCTACAATTCGTCTTGAAACGTATAATCCCCAAATTAACATGACTATCGATATTAAAATTCCAGCAACCAAAATACTTTGGCTAAGATCTGTTTTTTGAATTTTTATAAAAGTATAAAAAGGATGATCTACTGGTAACGAAGAGGCCTGACCCAGAGCATTCATTCGGCTGAAGAATAATTCAAGACCTATCCAGAAAATTGAAAGTGAAAGTAGTACCGGCACAATAAGATATAATCCGAATTTATATTGAAATTCTTTGTTAATAATTAATTTTCGTTTAACTTTCTTTTTTTCCACCTTAGTCCCCTGTTCCCGATTTTTCTTCAGCTAATTTTTCGTTATCTTTTTTAGGAAAATTAACGACTGTTTTCAGTGGTATTTTTTGACCAGACTTTAATAACTTAAAACTTAAATGCGGATTGTAAAACCTGAGCAAATTTTTATCGTCATCAAAATCAGCTAACAGCTGATCGTAAGTAATTACTTTTTTGATTTTGTATTGTTTGGTTTCTAGTTCTTTATATTTATAGATAGGCTCAGGAAAATAAATATTTGCGTTGGATTCAACATGCAGTGCTGCCAAAAATGTTGAATAAAAGTTTTTACTGGCAAAGCCTAATCCCTTTTTCGAGCTTGAATTATTCACTAAAAAAGCAATATCATTTGATTTAAATTTCTTAATCACTTTTCTCATGCTGCCGACACCGTGGTTGTAACCTGTTACAGCCAGTGGCCATGATTTTAAAATGGCATAATTTTCTTTTAAAATAGTGGCTGCCAGTTGCGTTGAATAAAAGGGATGGTTACGCAAATCTTGCGACGGAGTCATATATTTATATTTTTTTGAAACCCGTGGCATAATCTGCCAAAGCCCGCTAGCCCCGACACTGGATTGCGCATAAATATTAAAAGAGCTTTCAACAAATACGATGCGTGAAAGTTCTTTAGGAATACCTTCACTTTCAAAAACTTTTTCAATCATCGGAAAATATCGGCCTGAAATTTTAATGGCTTCAAGCATGCGATCTTTAAGACCCATTTGTAGCCGAATATTTTTAACATCGACTTTATGTTTTTGGGCTAAATTTCTTTTTTGTCTTTTAACCAGAATTTCAGATTCAAGTTCCCTGCGAATGGCTGACCATTTTTGATTGGCATAAACTTGGGTTAAATCAATTTCACCAAGGATGACTTCTGTGTCGCCAGCAATATGAAACACACCTTGCTGCGTACTATACTTGGTGTAAACTTTAATCCAAAAATCGACATCTTTTTTTAGTCCGTCGGGAACTTTAAATGTATCAACAGTGTAGCCCTTGGCTGGATATAAATTAAATTGTGGGGCTTGCCATGTAGTTGTGTATTCAATAGTGTCTGCTAATGTTTTATTTTTTTGAGCTTGTGCAAAAATAGGATTCACAAAAATAAAAAAAGCCAATAGAGTTACGCAGAAACGATTCGTTTTCATAAACAACTTATCGGACAAATTTAGTTGCTTTTTGATTTAAATTTTGAGGTCAGATTTGATTGATTTTAATCCTGGTTTTAGTAAAAGTTGTCTTAATTTGGGACAGGGTTCGTTTAAGATTGGATTTTTAATTGCAAAATCTCAAACAATCATCAACTGATCTGTAATTTGAATAAAAAAATCCTGGTTCCAAACGGATAATTCTTTCGAATCTTTAATAAATGGCAGCACATCTTGTTTGGCTAGCTCAATATCAACAGCTTGTATACGCTTTTTAATCAAGGCTTGTAATTGCTGAACAGTTTGTAACTCTTGTGAAGATTTTAAATGGCCACTTTGAATAGATTTATCACGCAAATAACTTATTCTTACAGGAGTTTTATTTTTTAAGTACCAAACATAATCATAAAAATCGCGCCCCTTGATGCGATTTTTCCATTTTCTAAACAAGAGCGCATGTAGCTTGCCTGCAAACAAGTCAGGCTTTTGCAAACTAATGATTGGAAAACTTGTTGGTGTCAGCAGGTAGCGCGTTTCATATTTAAAATTAACGACTGGATCTGAATCGACTTCAAATTTAATCTGTAATTTAGCTTGCGCTTGCACTTTAGAGGCAAAAGCACTTAAAGATTTAATTTCTAAAAGATGAATTTTAGTGTTCGCTTTTATAAATGCAGAGTCAATATTGGTTTTTATTTTTTTATCAACTGACTGTATACTGACTTTAAATCCAAACGCTTCAAATTCTTTTTCTATAGCTGAATAATAAGGTTTAAGTTGGAAATTTTTATCCGATTTTATTAAGGTAAAATCAAGATCCTCTGAATACCTGGGAAGATTATATAAAATACGCAAGGCCGTTCCCCCGTAGAAAGCTGCTTTTTCAAAAAAATTGGCCCGGTGAAGCCCCAGTAAAGCAATTTCTTGAATAACTTCTTT
>JANOOI010000259.1:0-4028 GCA_031421235.1 Bdellovibrio sp. | reverse complement strand
GATTCCTTAGCAATATCCGCATCCATCAATCGTGACTTTGCAGATTGTAAGTTTTCGTACTTCACATCAAGCACGCTGACCGTTGAATCTAATCGCGATTGAACTGCACCAAAACCAGACCGCATGCGTGATACTTTTTCTAAGGCACTACTGACGTTACCTAGTAATTCACGGGCCCCGTCTTTGGAACTGATATCAACACCGGATAGCTCTAATCCATCCAAGGTCGCATCCGCGTTGGAATTAAATGTAATAATATTTTCTTTCGTGTTTTCTGATCCCACATGGAAATCGAACACTGGATTCGATCCATCTAATAATAGACGATCACCAAATTTAGTTGTTTTAGAAATACGGTCAATCTCAGCAGATATACTTGAAGCCTCTTGTTGTAAATACACGCGCTCGTTATCACCGATCGTTTCTGATGCTGATTGCACACCCAATTCACGTAATCGTGTAATTAAGTTAGCTTGCTCCGATAAGCCGCCTTCTGCGACCTGAATAGTTGATACAGCGTTGAAGGCATTTGATCTAGCCTGCGCAGTACCGCGAATTTCTGATTTCATTGTTTCACCGATCGCAAGACCTGCCGAATCGACAGATGCGCTCGTAATACGATTACCAGTAGCTAAGGCTTGCGAAGCATTTTGTTGCCGCTTCGTTTGCATTGCCATTGCTCTTTGTGCAGAAATCGATGCCATGTTTGTTGTTATTCTTAAACCCATATAGACGTCCCCCTATTTACATAGTTGTTGTTGTTAATTTTTTGCAAAACGCAAAAATTTTAATAAAAACTCATATTTTTTGTTTTGGGAGAGAACCCACGAAGTTTTCATAGTGACTGCTAAAAAACTTCATGAGCCTATTGGAGGATCCGACTTGCCTAGTGACTGCCAAGCTTGTCTTAACTCTTTCGCGTCTCACCAACCGTACAAGAAATATTTCGGACTAAGGTCCAGAGAACTTTAGCCCTTAGTCGAGTTTTTATTTAACGCAATACGTTAAGTGTTTGATTTGATTTATTTTGGGGAGCAAATTATTTTTAGGACTAAGGTCTGGGCACGCCTCGACTGAGGTCGCGCCGACCCGCTTTCTTTAAACTACTTATCCAATAAGTCTTAATGCCGAACCGGTTCTTTCATTAGCTTGCTGTAAAAGCACGGTTTGATACTGCTCTAAAATTTGTCCACGGCGAAGCGCAGAAACCTCTTGAGCTATATCAGCATCATTGATCTGTGATCTTGCTGCAGATGTATTTTCAATTGAAGATCCCAAACTATTTTGTGCGGATTCTAAACGCGATTGAAGAGCACCAAATTTAGATCGTTCAAGTGAAAGTTGCGTCAGTGCTGTATCTAGTGATTCCAATGATTCACGGGCTCCATCTTTATCAAGAACACTGGCCGATTCCAATTGCAGCGCTGATAGTGTTGTATCTGTTTCCGAATTAAATGAGACCCGCGAATTTTTATCTCCACGAATACCCACTTGAATAACAACAGCACCGCCAGATCCATCCAATAGTTTTTTCGAACCAAACGACGATGTCTTGGCAATACGATCTAATTCCAACTGCAAATTACTATACTCATTTTGCATGAACGATCTTTCACGATCAGAATAAGTATCACTGGCTGACTGAACAGCAAGCTCTCTCATTCTTATAATGATGTTAGACTGTTCACTGAGCCCGCCCTCTGCAATCTGAGCAAAGCTTACACCTTGTTCAGCATTCCGCTTGGCAACTTCCATACCTTTGATTTCAGAGTTCATCTGTTCTGATATGGCCTTTCCAGCTACGTCAGCACTAGGGTCTGCTAGGCGCGATCCAGAGGCTAAATTCTTCGAGGCCCGTTCGGTTTCCTTCTGACTTGAACTCATCGCATTCTGAACATTTAATGATGCGAGGTTCGTGTTTATTCTCAGTGACATACGTACAACCTTCTTTCGTGTTAAGAGCGCCAAGAGGTCCTCATCACCATGATTAAGACATTGGTCTAGCTCGGCAGTCACACACTATATCGACGTGGCGCGTTAAAACTTTAATATCTAATAGGTTTTATCAAACAATGAAAAAATAAATGAGAGTAATAAGCATGATCTTCTCAAGCTGAAACAGAAACATATGAATATGGTGCTTAGAACACACAATCAGAATGGAATTGAATTGTTAGTGAGTTTTGGTAGCAGTTAGACTGAATCTAATTCAGCTTGATCGATTTTAGTTTTGTTTTTTTCTTCTTTTAGAAGACGTGTTTTTTGCTGGTCAAGATCAACGATTTTTTTAAGGTTTTCAAAACCGTGCAAGTGAATTTCTTGCGGTTTTTTAATATGCAATTCTTTGTTTTCTTGTTCCGTATTATAAACGTCAATACGTTCAATTAAGTGCTGATTTGATTCAACGATTTCTTTAATAATATATAAATTACCTTTGTCGTATTTGAACAGATTTAACCACTTGTCAAAATGGGCATCAAATTTGGGGATTTCCGTTGTGCTTTTATTTGATGAATCACCGAGTGCTTGCGCCTTCTTGATGCCATCAGCGCTGTCTACTGATAATCGCATCAAAGCATCACCCTGTTCGCCCATATTTTTCAGCTTTGTCATGTGCACGGTCGGTGATTTTTTCATTTCATATTCATCAACTTGTTCTGCAATACTGACTAGAATATCGATCAGGTCTCCGTAATCGCTGGGACGACTTAGGTTGTAAGTCACCAGCATTTCAAGCTTTGAAGCTATTCGCCCAAGAAATTCTTTATCGTTTTTATATTGATCCATCATTTGCGAACCTTTTCGCTTTAACTTGGTTTTCAACAGCATTCTTAACACCGCAATGCGAGCTTCCATTTTGTTGATATTTTCTTTTTGTTTCCGGTAATACCAAAGAACATAAAAATATTTAGACACCCATAAAAACATAATGAGTGATAACAAAGTCGCAAAATATTGTGATATGACATTGATTTCCATGACATTTCGTTTTCGGATCTGCCTAGGCAAAAGTTGAGTCTTTTTTTTTGTGCGGATTTATCAGCTCGGTTATTACTTCTTAATAAATGGAAACTGGTGCTGCTGTCTTATACTGAGACTGACAGAATGATCAAAATTAAAATGCTCATAATTTAAAAATTTGCCACCACCTAAACCTAAACGGGCAAACGGATTTATTTTCTTAGATGTTCCTTGAAAGCCCGTAAAAAAATCAAACCTTCCTACGCCCTTAATATTTCCGCCGGAATCACGTACGATCAAATAGCCATCATGAATTTGACCGCTTGGTAGCACAATGCCAACTAAGTCGGGCATGTAAATCACATCACCTAATCTATAAATTGATAGATCAGCAGCCACAGATTTATAGGGATCTAAACATATCGTCTTAAAACTTAAAACTTTATCTGACGAGTCCCCTAATCCATACGGGCAGTCTGCTGTATTTACTTTTTTAAAATAGACTACGTTATTTTGTTTTTTATGATAATTGATCAACACAGCAGTATTATCAATGTTTACAATGCACGATCCTTGCATGCGACAGCTACTAACAATCTTTTTACAAAGGCTATACACAGTGACTTTGTTTTTATTGTCTAAAATATTTAAATTAATTTTTTCTTCGCATTGAACAGAATCAGAAAGGCTATAATCAGGCGTGTAATAGATAGTCGCTGTCACTAAACGAGTTTTCTCTTCATCAGTTAAAATTCTTTTTTGCAGATTATGTTTAGGCGCAGAGGATTTATGCGGACGGCCACATCCAGTCAAAGTAAACAAAATTATTAAAGCAGAGAACACAAACATGGATTTCATTTTTCAACTCACTTTAGTGGTTACTTCTTAGCATGAAACACGGCATTTATACAGCGGTATTAGTCTTTTACTTTCATAAATAGCTTAAGCGAATTAAGCTGTCCAATGATTAGACAAACCTGTAATTTGGTGTTGTTTCTGAGCGATTCTGTCCGGTTAATATCTGAGCGATAGTGTCCGGTTGCGGTTAACTTGCTTTTCTTAGTTTC